>NZ_PTRX01000020.1:0-107513 GCF_002966045.1 Escherichia sp. MOD1-EC5189
AGGCACATTCTCATCTCTGAAAACTTCCGTGGATGTCAAGACCAGGTAAGGTTCTTCGCGTTGCATCGAATTAAACCACATGCTCCACCGCTTGTGCGGGCCCCCGTCAATTCATTTGAGTTTTAACCTTGCGGCCGTACTCCCCAGGCGGTCGACTTAACGCGTTAGCTCCGGAAGCCACGCCTCAAGGGCACAACCTCCAAGTCGACATCGTTTACGGCGTGGACTACCAGGGTATCTAATCCTGTTTGCTCCCCACGCTTTCGCACCTGAGCGTCAGTCTTCGTCCAGGGGGCCGCCTTCGCCACCGGTATTCCTCCAGATCTCTACGCATTTCACCGCTACACCTGGAATTCTACCCCCCTCTACGAGACTCAAGCTTGCCAGTATCAGATGCAGTTCCCAGGTTGAGCCCGGGGATTTCACATCTGACTTAACAAACCGCCTGCGTGCGCTTTACGCCCAGTAATTCCGATTAACGCTTGCACCCTCCGTATTACCGCGGCTGCTGGCACGGAGTTAGCCGGTGCTTCTTCTGCGGGTAACGTCAATGAGCAAAGGTATTAACTTTACTCCCTTCCTCCCCGCTGAAAGTACTTTACAACCCGAAGGCCTTCTTCATACACGCGGCATGGCTGCATCAGGCTTGCGCCCATTGTGCAATATTCCCCACTGCTGCCTCCCGTAGGAGTCTGGACCGTGTCTCAGTTCCAGTGTGGCTGGTCATCCTCTCAGACCAGCTAGGGATCGTCGCCTAGGTGAGCCGTTACCCCACCTACTAGCTAATCCCATCTGGGCACATCCGATGGCAAGAGGCCCGAAGGTCCCCCTCTTTGGTCTTGCGACGTTATGCGGTATTAGCTACCGTTTCCAGTAGTTATCCCCCTCCATCAGGCAGTTTCCCAGACATTACTCACCCGTCCGCCACTCGTCAGCGAATCAGCAAGCTGATTCCTGTTACCGTTCGACTTGCATGTGTTAGGCCTGCCGCCAGCGTTCAATCTGAGCCATGATCAAACTCTTCAATTTAAAAGTTTGATGCTCAAAGAATTAAACTTCGTAATGAATTACGTGTTCACTCTTGAGACTTGGTATTCATTTTTCGTCTTGCGACGTTAAGAATCCGTATCTTCGAGTGCCCACACAGATTGTCTGATAAATTGTTAAAGAGCAGTGCCGCTTCGCTTTTTCTCAGCGGCGCGGGGTGTGCATAATACGCTTTCCCGCTACAGAGTCAAGCATTTTTTTGCTTTTCTCTGTCGAGATTCTCAGGAGAACCTCGCTGACCCGGCGGCGTGTTTGCCGTTGTTCCGTGTCAGTGGTGGCGCATTATAGGGAGTTATTCCGGCCTGACAAGAGGAAATTTAAAATAATTTTCCGACCGCGCATTTTTTACTCTTTATGCTTATTTCAGCGTCGGTTTGTCGGTTAAATGGGCGATTTCTCGGGCGAAATTCGCCACCTGCTGCCAATCGGTATAGACAACTTCTTTGCGCGTATCCGTTTCACCGCCTGACATCTTCATAATCAGCTTGATCATAAAGCGGTCGTACCAGCGGTAACGTGGATAACGTAGCGCCCCGGCAATGACGGCACAGCGATCGGGACGCCATTGTGAACTCATCAGAAACTTCCGCGCGTAGCTATTGGTCTGTGGAGTACGCTTCTCCGGTTTGCGCGCCACCAGGTTTACGGAGTAAAAGGCGCTCGGCATCGAGTTCAGCCGCGTCGCATGCTTTTTGACAAATTCCTGGAACGCAGAATGGTAGTGACCGTAGCGAATAGAAGCGCCAATGACCACGCGATCGTAGTTTTCCCACTGGGGTTCTTCAATGCGATGCACATTAGCGACATCTGCCTGGATCCCCAATTCTTTCAGTTCCGAAGCCAGGTAGGAGGCAATCTCGCGCGTTTGTCCGTCCCTTGTTGAGAAAAGAATTAATGTTTTCACGTATTACTCCATCATTCACGCCAGAAAGTCGGGGTAAAGAGCACCAGCAATGTAAAGACCTCGAGACGACCAAACAGCATGTTGGCAATCAGGATCCATTTAGCCACCGGGTTCATACTGGTAAAGTTATCAGCAACCACGCCAAGCCCTGGCCCCAGGTTATTCAATGTCGCAACAACCGAGGCAAAGGCAGAAAAGTCATCAACACCCGTGGCGATAATCGCCAGCATACTGACAATAAACACCAATGCATAGGCAGAGAAAAATCCCCAAACAGCTTCGAGGATACGTTCCGGCAGTGCGCGATTCCCTAGCTTAATGCTGTAAACGGCGTTCGGATGCACCAGTCGTTTCAGCTCACGGTTCCCCTGCTTAAACAGCAGCAGAATGCGGATCACTTTCAGGCCACCGCCCGTAGACCCGGCGCAACCGCCAATAAATGCTGAACATAAAAGCAGTACCGGCAAAAAGAGCGGCCAGCGGGCAATGCTATCTGTCGTAAACCCGGCGGTTGTCGCCATCGACACCACCTGGAAAAACGCCTGGTTAATTGTCATCAGCGCCGAACTGTAGACATTATGAAACCACAGCACGAGGGTACAAATAACCACCAACGTAAACTGTACGCCGATAAACATGCGAAATTCCGGATCGCGCCAATAAACCTTCAGACTACGCCCACTTAACAGTGAAAAGTGAAGACCGTAGTTACAGCCGGAGATCAGCAGGAAGATAGCAATGATGGTGTTAATAGTCGGGCTGTCGAAATAACCGATACTGGCATCATGTGTCGAGAAGCCGCCAATAGCGATAGTCGCAAAGCTATGGCCGATGGCATCAAAGGCATCCATTCCGGCAAACCACAACGCCAGCGCACAGGCGACGGTCAGCAAGACATAAATCAACCACAGAGTTTTCGCCGTTTCAGCAATTCGCGGGCGCATTTTGTTATCTTTCAGCGGGCCGGGCATTTCCGCGCGATAGAGCTGCATCCCACCCACGCCGAGGATAGGCAGTATCGCAACCGCCAAAACGATGATCCCCATCCCGCCAAACCATTGCAGCATCTGGCGATAAAAGAGGATTGCGTGAGGAAGTGTATCCAGTCCCACCAGCGTAGTGGCCCCCGTGGTAGTCAGACCGGAGAAAGATTCAAAAAACGCATCGGTAATCGTGAGGTTTGGGCTTTCCGAAAAGATAAAAGGGAGCGCACCGACGCTACCCAACACGGTCCAGAACAGCACCACTATCAGAAACCCTTCACGGGATTTCAGTTCGCCCTTCTCTTTGCGGTTCGGCCACCACAGCATAGAGCCAATGGCGAGGGCGACAAAAAAGGTCTGGGTAAAAGCGCGGCCCGCTCCATCCCGGTAGATGAGTGCTACCAGCCCAGGGATAATCATGGTCCCTGAAAATAAGATGACCAGTAGTCCAACGATTCGGGTAATGGCGCGAAAATGCATCTCTGCCGCTTCCTTAGTTCTGCAAAACGAAGTGGGGATTATTCTTCAATCGCTAACAATTGCAATGAACCACGGCTAAAATCCGCCAGCTTTGCGGAAAATTCAGCCACTTTCGCCGCCGGAAGCGCCACCCGCAGCAGAACGAATGCCTGATAATCACTGTTGATAATTTTGCCGCCACACTGCCCCAGCAACGCTTCAATGCCGGTTAACTGACTATATTCACATTGCAAAGTATATTCGGTTAATGGCGTCTTGCGTTGGGTCGTTAGCTGGCGCAGTGCCTGATTCACGCCGCCGCCATACGCTTTCACTAACCCACCGGTGCCCAGCAATATGCCGCCGTAGTAGCGCACCACCACGGCGGTAATTTCCCCGACGCCGCTGCCCATAAGTTGGGCGAGCATCGGTTTACCTGCCGTTCCCGCCGGTTCCCCGTCATCAGAGAAACCCAGTTGTTGAGAATCATCCGGTGCGCCAGCTACCCACGCCACGCAATGGTGGCGGGCATCGGGGTGTTCTGCTCGCACCGATTCAACAAACGCTTTCGCCGCCTCAACGCCATCGGTATGCGCCAACATCGTTATGAAGCGGCTCTTTTTGATCTCTTCAACAACCGTGACCGGTGCCGCAGGAATTAACCAGCTTTCCATCACGCCAGTTTCAGATCCCGGGTCATGTTTTCCACGTTGTTTTCGTGGATCACCACGTTGTCTTCGATACGAATGCCGCCGAACGGTTTCAGTGCTTCAATTTTCTGCCAGTTGAAGTGCTTGCTGAACTGCCCTTCACGCCACGGCGCCAGCAGTGATTCGATGAAGTAGATACCCGGTTCGATGGTTAACACCATACCCGGCTGAAGAATACGGGTGCAGCGCAGGTACGGATATTTTGCCGGTGCCGCGAGGTGTGTACCGCTATCATCCTGCATAAAACCGGCCACGTCATGCACCTGCAGGCCCAGCGGATGGCCGATACCATGCGGCATAAACGGTCCGGTAAGATCATTTTCGACCATCGCCTCTTCACTCATATCGGTGATGATTTGATGTTTACGCAGCAGTTTGGCGATACGCTGATGAAACTGGATGTGGTAATCCACATAGCTGACGCCTGCTTTCATGGTGGCGATCAGCGCCAGTTGTTCATCATTTACGTCTTTCACCAGCTGTGCATAGTCGTTGTCGCTTTTTGCCGACCAGGTACGAGTCAGGTCAGCCGCATAGCCGTTATATTCTGCCCCGGCATCCAGCAGGAAGCTGCGCATCTCTTCCGGTGCCTGATGGTCCAGTTTGGTGTAATGCAGTACCGCAGCGTGTTCGTTGAGCGCCACAATGTTGCTGTAAGGCACGTCGGTATCACGATGACCGGTCGCGGTCAGATAGGCAATGTTGATATCGAACTCGCTCATGCCAGAACGGAACGCTTCTTCTGCCGCGCGATGACCGTTGACCGCCATTTTCTGCGCTTCACGCATACAGGCCAGTTCGTACTCGGTTTTGAAGGAGCGGTAGTAATGCAGGTAGTCGATCACCCCTTTCGGGTTGATATTGCTGGCCTCAATACCCAGTTGCAGCGCACGTTCCGGCACCGGGCCGATATACCCGATATTGCCGCGCGCAGCTGGCAACAGGCTACCAATGCCATCGGCTTTCGGCAGCGCAATTACTTCCACGTCCTCAGTCCAGAAGGAGGTCGGCAGTGGTTCGACGTTGTGCCAGTAATCAACCGGCAGATAAAACCACAGTTTCGGCTTGTTCACGCCATCTACCAGCAGCCAGCAGTTTGGCACCTGAGTTACCGGCACCCACGCTTTGAATTGCGGGTTCACTTTAAACGGATAGGGATGATCGTCGAGAAAAACGTTGAACAGTTCGCCGGAGTGAATAAGTAACGCATCCAGTTTGAAGCGCGCCAGCGCATCGCGAGTCCGTTCTTGTAAGGTAGCTATATGATTTTTATAGAGCGAGGCCAGTGATTCCATTTTTTACCCTTCTGTTTTTTTGACCTTAAGTCTCCGCATCTTAGCACATCGTTCATCCAGAGCGTGATTTCTGCCGAGCGTGATCAGATCGGCATTTCTTTAATCTTTTATTTGCATATTTTTAACACAAAATACACACTTCGATGCATCTGGTACGACCAGATCACCTTGCGGATTCAGGAGACTGACATGCTTTACAAAGGCGACACCCTGTACCTTGACTGGCTGGAAGATGGCATTGCCGAACTGGTATTTGATGCCCCAGGTTCAGTTAATAAACTCGACACTGCGACCGTCGCCAGCCTCGGCGAGGCCATCGGCGTGCTGGAACAGCAATCAGATCTAAAAGGGCTGCTGCTACGTTCGAACAAAGCAGCCTTTATCGTCGGTGCTGATATCACCGAATTTTTGTCCCTGTTCCTCGTTCCTGAAGAACAGTTAAGCCAGTGGCTGCATTTTGCCAATAGCGTGTTTAATCGCCTGGAAGATCTGCCGGTGCCGACCATTGCTGCCGTCAACGGCTATGCGCTGGGTGGTGGCTGCGAATGTGTGCTGGCGACCGATTATCGTCTGGCGACGCCAGATCTGCGCATCGGTCTGCCGGAAACCAAACTGGGCATTATGCCGGGCTTTGGCGGTTCTGTACGTATGCCACGTATGCTCGGTGCTGATAGTGCGCTGGAAATCATTGCCGCCGGTAAAGATGTCGGCGCGGATCAGGCGCTGAAAATCGGTCTGGTGGATGGCGTAGTCAAAGCAGAAAAACTGGTTGAAGGCGCGAAGGCGATTTTACGTCAGGCCATTAACGGCGACCTCGACTGGAAAGCGAAACGTCAGCCGAAGCTGGAACCGCTAAAACTGAGCAAGATTGAAGCCACCATGAGCTTCACCATCGCTAAAGGAATGGTCGCACAAACAGCAGGGAAACATTACCCCGCACCCATCACCGCAGTAAAAACCATTGAAGCGGCTGCCCGTTTTGGTCGTGAAGAAGCATTAAATCTGGAAAACAAAAGTTTTGTCCCGCTGGCGCATACCAACGAAGCTCGCGCACTGGTCGGCATTTTCCTTAACGATCAATATGTAAAAGGTAAAGCGAAGAAACTCACCAAAGATGTTGAAACCCCGAAACAGGCCGCTGTGCTGGGCGCAGGCATTATGGGCGGCGGCATCGCTTACCAGTCTGCGTGGAAAGGCGTGCCGGTTGTCATGAAAGATATCAACGACAAGTCGTTAACCCTCGGCATGACCGAAGCCGCGAAACTGCTGAACAAGCAGCTTGAGCGCGGCAAGATCGACGGTCTGAAACTGGCTGGCGTGATCTCCACGATTCATCCAACGCTCGACTACGCCGGGTTTGATCGCGTGGACGTTGTGGTAGAAGCGGTTGTCGAAAACCCGAAAGTGAAAAAAGCCGTGCTGGCAGAAACCGAGCAGAAAGTACGCCCGGATACCGTGCTGGCTTCCAATACTTCAACCATTCCTATCAGCGAACTGGCCAACGCGCTGGAACGCCCGGAAAACTTCTGCGGGATGCATTTCTTTAACCCAGTGCACCGAATGCCGTTGGTAGAAATTATTCGCGGTGAGAAAAGCTCCGACGAAACCATCGCGAAAGTTGTCGCATGGGCGAGCAAGATGGGTAAAACGCCGATTGTGGTTAACGACTGCCCCGGCTTCTTTGTTAACCGCGTGCTGTTCCCCTACTTCGCCGGATTCAGCCAGTTACTGCGCGACGGCGCAGACTTCCGCAAGATCGACAAAGTGATGGAAAAACAGTTTGGCTGGCCGATGGGTCCGGCATACCTGCTGGATGTCGTGGGCATTGATACCGCGCATCACGCCCAGGCAGTGATGGCAGCAGGTTTCCCGCAGCGGATGCAGAAAGATTATCGCGACGCCATCGACGCACTGTTTGATGCCAACCGTTTTGGTCAGAAGAACGGCCTTGGTTTCTGGCGTTATAAAGAAGACAGCAAAGGTAAGCCGAAGAAAGAAGAAGATACCGCCGTTGACGACCTGCTGGCAGAAGTCAGCCAGCCGAAGCGCGATTTTAGCGAGGAAGAGATTATCGCCCGCATGATGATCCCGATGGTCAACGAAGTGGTGCGTTGTCTGGAGGAAGGCATTATCGCCACTCCGGCAGAAGCCGATATGGCACTGGTCTACGGCCTGGGCTTCCCTCCGTTCCACGGCGGCGCGTTCCGCTGGCTGGACACCCTCGGCAGCGCGAAATATCTCGATATGGCACAGCAATATCAGCACCTCGGCCCGCTGTATGAAGTGCCGGAAGGTCTGCGTAATAAAGCGCGTCATAACGAACCGTACTATCCCCCGGTTGAGCCAGCCCGTCCGGTTGGCGACCTGAAAACGGCTTAAGGAGTCACAATGGAACAGGTTGTCATTGTCGATGCAATTCGTACCCCGATGGGCCGTTCGAAGGGCGGTGCTTTTCGTAACGTGCGTGCGGAAGATCTCTCCGCTCATTTAATGCGTAGCCTGCTGGCGCGTAACCCGGCGCTGGAAGCGGCTGCCCTCGACGATATTTACTGGGGCTGTGTACAGCAGACGCTGGAGCAAGGTTTTAATATCGCCCGTAACGCGGCGCTGTTGGCAGAAGTACCACACTCTGTCCCGGCGGTGACCGTCAATCGCTTGTGTGGTTCATCCATGCAGGCACTGCATGACGCAGCACGAATGATCATGACCGGCGATGCGCAGGCATGTCTGGTTGGCGGCGTGGAGCATATGGGCCATGTGCCGATGAGTCACGGCGTCGATTTTCACCCCGGCCTGAGCCGCAATGTCGCCAAAGCGGCGGGCATGATGGGCTTAACGGCAGAAATGCTAGCGCGTATGCACGGTATCAGCCGTGAAATGCAGGATGCCTTTGCCGCGCGATCACACGCCCGCGCCTGGGCCGCCACGCAGTCGGGCGCATTTAAAAATGAAATCATCCCGACCGGTGGTCACGATGCCGACGGCGTCCTGAAGCAGTTTAATTACGACGAAGTGATTCGGCCGGAAACCACCGTGGAAGCCCTCGCCACGCTGCGTCCGGCGTTCGATCCAGTCAGCGGCACGGTAACGGCGGGTACGTCTTCCGCTCTCTCCGATGGCGCTGCAGCCATGCTGGTGATGAGTGAAAGCCGCGCTCGTGAATTAGGTCTTAAGCCACGCGCCCGCGTACGTTCGATGGCGGTCGTTGGTTGTGACCCGTCGATTATGGGTTACGGCCCGGTTCCAGCCTCGAAGCTGGCGCTGAAAAAAGCGGGGCTTTCTGCCAGCGATATCGGCGTGTTTGAAATGAATGAAGCTTTTGCCGCGCAGATCCTGCCATGTATTAAAGATCTGGGGCTAATGGAGCAGATTGACGAGAAGATCAACCTCAACGGTGGCGCGATCGCGCTGGGTCATCCGCTGGGTTGTTCCGGTGCGCGTATCAGCACCACGCTGCTGAATCTGATGGAACGCAAAGACGTTCAGTTTGGTCTGGCGACGATGTGTATCGGTCTGGGTCAGGGTATTGCAACGGTGTTTGAGCGGGTTTAACCACTTGCCAGATGCGGCGTGAATGCCTTATCCGGTCTACCGACCCGGCACTAATGTAGGCCTGATAAGACGCGCCAGCGCCGCATCAGGCATCGATTGCCGGATGCGGCGTAAACGCCTTATCCGGCCTACCGACCCGGCACCAATGTAGGCCTGATAAGACGCACCAGCGTCGCATCAGGCATCGTGCATCGATTGCCGGATGCGACATAGATCTAAATGCCACTGTATCACTGTATAAAGTTTTAGTTGCCGTTCTTCCCGCCTGTCAGGGGCGGGTTTTTTATATCTCAGATAAACGCAAACGCATCGCCAAACAGGCGATCTTCCCGCGCATTACGCTCACTGCAAAACAGGTCACGGGCAATTTTCGCCATCTCAAAACGTCCGGCAATATAGATATCATGCTCTGCCAGGGTACCGTGATCCTGCAATACCGCCGTTAACACGGTGCCAGTACGCCCACGCCAGCCCGCTTCCGGTTGTTCAACCACCGGCACCACTTGTAGACCAGGATGCTTCAACGAAAGCGCCTCAAGCTCGCAGAGATCATACAGATGCTGCTCTTCACGCCCGCCCCAGTAAATGGTGATATCACGGTTTGGGTTACGCGCCAACGCTGTCAGCAAAATCGAGCGGGCATAAGAGAACCCGGTGCCGCCCGCAATCAAAATCATCGGACGCTCTTCATCATCGCGCAGCCACGCTTCTCCGTGGGGAATATCGACCACGATTTGATGATCTTTGAGGATACGGTCCATGACTGCTTTCGCGTAAAGGTTGATTTCAGAAGCGCCAATATGCAGCTCGATAAACTCTTTTTCATCCGGCGTCGAAGCCATTGAGAATGGACGTTTATCGCGCTCATCCATCACCACCATCAAATACTGACCAGCACGAAAAGAAAAGGCCGCGTCTGGCACGATTCGAACACGATATACGGTATCGGTGATAGCTTCTACCGAGGTCACTTTACAGCTTAAGGTTGTCATGCGCTTTCTCTGTCGGATCGATAAATAGGGCAAAACAAACGCGCATCAGGCGCTTTTACCGTTGTTAAAAATAGCCAACTCATCCCAGATGGCGTCAATATGCGCGACAACATCCGGATCTTTTTTGATGGGACGTCCCCATTCACGCTGGGTTTCCCCCGGCCATTTATTCGTGGCATCCAGCCCCATTTTTGAACCCAGCCCGGAGACAGGCGAGGCAAAATCCAGATAATCAATAGGCGTATTTTCGACCAACACCGTGTCCCGCACCGGGTCCATACGGGTGGTAATCGCCCAAATCACATCGTTCCAGTCGCGGGCGTTGACGTCATCATCGCAAACGATCACAAATTTAGTGTACATAAACTGGCGTAAGAACGACCAGACGCCCATCATGACGCGCTTCGCGTGTCCGGCGTACTGTTTTTTGATCGTCACTACCGCCAGACGATAAGAACAGCCTTCCGGCGGCAGGTAAAAATCGACAATTTCCGGGAACTGTTTTTGCAGAATCGGCACGAACACTTCGTTCAACGCCACGCCCAGTACCGCGGGTTCATCTGGCGGACGCCCGGTATAGGTGGAATGGTAAATCGCATCTTCACGCTGGGTAATATGCGTCACGGTGAATACCGGGAAACTATCGACTTCGTTATAGTAACCAGTGTGGTCGCCATACGGCCCTTCCGGCGCAGTTTCGCCTTGTTCGATATACCCTTCCAGCACAATCTCCGCACTGGCGGGCACTTCAAGGTCATTGGAGATACACTTCACCACTTCGGTCTTGGTGCCGCGCAGCAATCCGGCAAACGCATACTCTGAAAGCGTATCCGGAACGGGGGTGACTGCACCGAGAATCGTGGCGGGATCAGCACCCAGCGCCACAGAAACCGGGAAACGTTCGCCAGGATGCGCCGCACACCACTCCTGATAATCCAGCGCGCCGCCGCGATGCGACAGCCAGCGCATAATCAGTTTGTTTTTACCAATTAGCTGCTGGCGATAAATGCCCAGATTCTGCCGTTCTTTATTCGGGCCGCGCGTTACGGTCAGCCCCCAGGTAATCAGCGGCGCGGCATCTTCCGGCCAGCAGGTCATAATGGGAATGCGGTTAAGATCGACGTCATCGCCAGAGACGATTTTTTGTTGGCAGGGCGCACCACGCAGTCGCTTTGTCGGCATGTTCAATACTTGTTTAAACTGCGGCAGTTTATCAAACAGGTCGCGGAAACCTTTTGGCGGCTCCGGCTCTTTCAGAAACGCCAATAATTTACCAACTTCACGCAGCGCCGAAACATCTTCCTGCCCCATGCCCATCGCCACGCGCTTTGGCGTACCGAACAGGTTGCACAGCACCGGCATTGAGTAGCCTTTAGGGTTTTCGAACAACAACGCAGGCCCACCTGCACGCAAAGTGCGGTCAGCAATTTCAGTGATTTCCAGATGCGGATCCACCGGGAGAGTGATACGTTTTAGCTCACCCTGCTGTTCAAGCAGCGTCAGGAAGTCGCGTAAATCGTTATATTTCATGGCATCCATTGTAGCCTCTTAATCTGCGCCCATTATACGGCGTTCATCTTTGCGATGCTGTAAATTTGTTAAATTAGCGTGAACTCTGACGGTATAACGCAAACCGGGGAATATAATTAACTTAGCGTAAAGCTTTTGCTATCCTTGCGCCCCGATTAAACGGATAAGAGTCATTATGCAATCCTGGTATTTACTGTACTGCAAGCGCGGGCAACTTCAACGTGCCCAGGAACACCTCGAAAGACAGGCGGTGAATTGCCTGGCGCCGATGATCACCCTGGAAAAAATCGTGCGAGGCAAACGAACCGCAGTCAGTGAACCACTGTTCCCCAATTACCTGTTTGTGGAATTTGATCCGGAAGTGATTCATACCACAACCATCAGTGCGACCCGCGGCGTCAGCCACTTCGTGCGCTTTGGCGCGTCGCCAGCGATAGTCCCATCAGCGGTGATTCATCAGCTGTCGGTGTATAAACCGAAAGACATTGTTGATCCGGCGACCCCTTATCCGGGTGATAAGGTAATTATTACCGAAGGCGCATTCGAAGGTTTCCAGGCCATTTTCACCGAACCCGACGGTGAGGCTCGCTCCATGCTATTGCTTAATCTTATTAATAAAGAGATTAAGCACAGTGTGAAGAACACCGAGTTCCGCAAACTCTAAAACGCAATCCCAAACAGTGTTTTAACATTGGCATCCGTGGTGGCAGCCAGCCATGCGGCATCTTCTCCACGCCAGTGCGCAATACGTTGCAAAATATGGGGCAGATGGGCTGGCTCGTTGCGCCGGGATGATGGCTTCGGCGTGAGATCGCGCGGGAGCAAATACGGCGCATCAGTTTCGATCAGCAATTTCTCCGCCGGAATCAACGGCAACAATTCCCGCAGCTCCAGCCCGCGTCGTTCATCGCAAACCCAACCGGTAATGCCGATATAAATTCCACGCGCCGCGCACGCCTGCATCTCTTCGCGTGTGCCGGTAAAGCAATGAAGAACTGCACCAGGCAGTTTATCCAGCCACGGCTCCAGCAAGGTTATAAACCGATCGTGGGCATCGCGACAGTGCATAAATACTGGCATGTTTAATTCTGCAGCAATGCGTAGCTGAGCAACAAAAGCACGTTCCTGCTCTTCTGGTGTAGAAAAGTTGCGGTTAAAGTCGAGGCCACACTCACCAATCGCCACCACTTCTGGCTGCGAGGCCAGTTCAATGATCGCTTCTTCGGTCGCTGCTTGCCACTGGCTGCTGTCATGAGGATGCACGCCCGCCGTTGACCAACAGGATGAATACTGACGCGCCAGTTTTTGTGCCTGCTGGCTTTCGTGCAGGTTAGTGCCAGTGATGAGCAGCCCATCAACTCCTGCGTCAAAAGCGCGTGCTACAACATCATCACGGTCTTTCGCAAATTGCGAACTGGTCAAATTAACGCCGATATCAAACATCCTGTACTCCATATGACAACCGCCCTGACGGGCGGTTGAATTTATTCTTCAGTTTTTTCGCTTTCTGCTTCAGCGTCGTTTTCCTCTTCCCGGTTTCGACCCTTACCAACGTAAAAGCGTGAGAAGAAGACACCGATTTCAAACAAGCAGTACATCGGGATCGCCAGCAGCGTTTGCGAGAAGACATCCGGCGGCGTCAGCAACATCCCGACGACGAATGCGCCAACCAGCACATACGGACGTTTTTTGCGTAAGTCTTCTGGCGAGGTAATCCCCATCCAGCACAGCAACACAATTGCCACCGGCACTTCAAAGGAGACACCAAACGCCATAAACAACGCCATAACGAAGCTTAAATAGCTGGCGATGTCGGTGGATACCTGTACCCCTTCCGGCGCGGTATTGGCAAGGAAGCCAAATGCCAGAGGAAAGACCACAAAGTAGGCGAACGCCATGCCGATATAAAACAACAGAGAGCTGGAAACCAGCAGCGGCACCACCAGGCGACGTTCATGCTTATACAGCGCTGGGGCGATAAACGCCCACACCTGATAGAGAATCACCGGCGCTGACAGAATCAGCGACACCATAAAGGTCAGCTTGATCGGCGTAAAGAACGGTGAGGCCACGTCGGTGGCGATCATCGTTGAACCTTGCGGCAACTGCTTGATCAATGGCGCGGATACCAGGTGATAGATGTCATTGGCGAAATAGACCAGACACAGGAATATCACGATCACCGCGATAATGCAGTTCAGCAGACGCTTACGCAGCTCAATCAGGTGCGTGATAAGCGGTTGAGTATCTTCTACAGACATGTTTACGGTTTATCACTCGACGAAGGGGAAGGTGCAGCGGTTTTCGGTTCAGCGTCCGCAGCAGGTTTTACCGCCGGCTCTGGCGTGGTTTCTGGCTTCTGTTCCGGCGAACTGGCCTGCGTTTGTGCAGCGGCAGGCGTTACGCCTTCATGCGCAGCTTCATTATCTTTCACCACCGGGTTATGGATGGTGTGCGCTTCATCGCTCGCCTTTTCAGGATCGTTTGCAACGTAGGAACGCTTCATCGACTCCGCGGCCTGGCGTAGTTCATCCATCGACGCTTTCAGTTCGGGCGTCAGGTTAGTGAGGCTCGCCTTTTCAACCTTTTTCAGGCTGTCCTGAAACTCCTGGAGTTTTAACTCCTGGGTCAGTTCGTTCTGCACCGTTGTCGCCAGTGAACGCAACGCGCGAATCCAGCCCGCTACCGTTTTTACCGCCACAGGCAGTCGTTGCGGCCCCAGAACGACGAGGCCGATGATGAACACCAATAGCAGTTCGCTAAAACCGATATCAAACACGGATTACACCTGCTCTTTATCGTGGCGCTTCGCGTCTTCTGTTTTAGCCTGTTCCTGATTCGTATCAGCCTGCTTATCGGCGATAGTTTTCGCAGTAAAATCAGCATCCTGACTGGTTTTATCCTGCTTTGGTTCATCATCGCTCATTGCTTTTTTAAAGCCTTTGATCGACGCACCAAGATCGGAACCGATGGAGCCGAGCTTTTTGGTGCCAAAAAGCAGTACAACGATGACGGCAATAATCAATAACTGCCAAATACTGATACCACCCATACATGTTCCTCTGTGGTAGATGATGATTAAACAAGGCCGCATTATACGTTACACGGCCCGCCTTGAGCGATGAAAAAATCAGCGTGTTTTGCGCCAACCGACAAACCAGGCGATCAGACCACCTGCCATTAACCAGCCGGGCATCAACCCCCATTCAGGGCGGCTGACCAACAAGAATGTGCCGCTTAATACTAACGTAGCGCCAATTCCGAGAAAATAACGCGATTGTCCCTGACGTACATGATTTGACTGAAGCTCGCGGGCAATCTTATCAACACTGTGCTGTAAATACTTGCCCTGGCGCAAACTGTCGTAAACCAGTTCAGGCAGTTCTGGCATTTTTTCGACCCAGAACGGCGCTTTTTCTTTAAATGCTCTCACCAGCGCAGGAATACCGACCTGATCTTTAATCCACGACTCCAGGAAAGGCTTCGCCGTTTTCCATAAATCGAGCTGCGGATAAAGCTGGCGACCTACCCCTTCGACGTAGAGCAGGGTTTTCTGGAGTAACACCAGTTGCGGCTGCACTTCCATATTGAAGCGACGCGCCGTATTAAACAGATTTAACAGTACATGTCCAAACGAAATTTCGGCTAGCGGTTTCTCAAAGATAGGTTCACAGACCGTACGAATGGCAAATTCGAACTCTTCAACGTTGGTATCTGGCGGCACCCAGCCTGAATCGACGTGTAGCTCTGCCACTTTGCGATAATCGCGATTAAAGAAGGCGATAAAGTTTTCCGCCAGATAGCGTTTATCTTCTTTGTTTAGCGAGCCAACAATCCCGCAATCAATGCCGATATATTTCGGGTTTTCCGGGTGTTCATAGCTTACAAAGATGTTGCCAGGGTGCATATCGGCATGGAAAAAGCTGTCGCGAAAGACCTGAGTGAAGAACACCTGCACGCCGCGTTCTGCCAGCAACTTCATGTTGGTGCCGTTTTTCTCCAGCGCCGCGACATCTGAAACCGGAATGCCGTAAATGCGCTCCATCACCATCATCCCTTCACTACAATAGTCAGGGTAAACTTCCGGGATGTAGAGCATCGGGCTGTCTTCAAAATTGCGCCGAAGCTGAATGGCGTTGGCAGATTCCCTCAGCAAATTCAGTTCATCAATCAATGTCTTTTCGTACTCGCGCACCACTTCGGTTGGGCGCAGACGGCGACCATCCGGCAGCAAACGCGGCACCCAGCGAGCCAGACGGTAGATAAGTTTCAGATCCGCTTTAATCACCGGCAAAATATCCGGGCGGATAACTTTAATCACCACCTCTTTGCCATTCGATTTCAATCGTGCGGTATGAACCTGAGCAATAGAAGCAGACGCCAGCGGCTTGATTTCAAAATCGTCAAACCACGCTTCTACCGGCAAACCGCCCATTGCAGCTTCAATCTGTTGCTTCGCAAGCTTGCCATCAAACGGAGCAACTTTGTCCTGCAATAACGCCAGCTGATCGGCAATATGCGGAGGAAAAAGGTCGCGGCGGGTAGACAGCATCTGCCCGAACTTGATCCACACTGGCCCCAGTTCTTGCAGAGCCAGTCGTAGTCGCTCACCTAATGGTTTGTCTTTATGCCGATTCGGCATCCAGAATAATGAGTATCGCCATAGTCGTAACGGCAGGGTGATACGCATTTTAGGGATCAGTTCATCAAGTCCGTAGCTTAAAAAAGTGCGAATGATGAAATATAGGCGCCGTACTTCACCTGGCGTCATTTAGCCTCCAGTTTTTCCAGCCGTTTGGTCAGGGCATCAACAGCACGCTCGACGGCAGCCGTCTCTTCCGCAAACCAGGCCACTTCAAGTGCACCGGGTGCCATACGCCACTCTTCAGTAATGGCTTCCGCCACATAACGTTGCTGGCGTTTAATACCGTGATGCAGGAGCTTTGCGCCTCCGCGCAGGGCTTTGCTGATACCTTCAGCGGCGATATCACCGGTATAAGGGGCCAGCAGTTCCGCAGGGTCGAACTCTGCCAGATCTGCCAGCGCAACGAAGTTTTGCACCACCTGAATATCGCCCTGTACTTCCAGCTCACCGCTGCGAATTAACGCAGCAAGCTGCTGGCGATCGCGAAGTTTCGGCAACACGCTGGCGTAGGCGATAACGGTGCAGTCAGCATCTCCTGCCCATTCGCCCAGCACATCGACCTGGCGTTCGCTGAACACCAGAATCAATGACGTCGAAAAGCCTTTTACCTCCACGCGCAAAACTTTACCCAGCAGACGCGAGCGGGCCGTTTTCAGCGCGGGTGAACGATACAGGAAGGTGTTGAGCAGACTTTCAATTCCTGCCGTCACTAAAGGTTTAAAAGGCATTTCCGGTCTCCTGTCAGAACTTATAACCACGATGCAGCGCCACAACCCCTGCCGTCAGGTTGTAATAGTCGACACTTTCGAATCCAGCATCCTGCATCATAGCTTTCAGGGTGTCCTGATCGGGATGCATGCGGATAGATTCAGCCAGATAACGGTAGCTGTCAGCGTCGTTCGCGACCAGTGAGCCAATACGCGGCAGCACATGGAAGGAGTAAGCGTCATAGGCCTTACTTAACGGCTCGATAATCGGCTTCGAGAACTCAAGCACCAGCAGTCGGCCGCCAGGTTTCAGAACGCGATACATTGAACGCAGAGCTTTATCTTTGTCAGTGACGTTACGCAGACCAAACGAAATGGTGATGCAATCAAAGGTGTTATCCGGGAACGGCAGCGCCTCAGCGTTCGCCTGAACATACTCAACGTTGCCAATCACACCAATATTACGCAGCTTCTCGCGGCCCATTTTGAGCATGGATTCATTGATATCAGCAAGGACCACTTTGCCAGTTTCACCCACCAGGCGGGAGAATTTCGCTGTCAGGTCGCCAGTACCGCCTGCCAGATCCAGCACGGTCTGCCCGCGGCGTACGCCACTGCAATCAATCGTGAAGCGTTTCCACAAACGATGTATGCCAAAAGACATCAAATCATTCATGACATCGTATTTCGATGCCACGGAATGGAAAACGTGGGCGACCATATCCGCTTTTTGTTCCTTCGCGACGGTCTGAAAACCAAAGTGCGTCGTTTCTTGTGACTTATCCACCATCTCAATGCCTGCTCATCAAAAAATTGTTCCAGAAGTGTAACAGATTGGGCGTCGATGCCCTAGATTTCTACCCGGCTTAACTACCCCCAATGGGCTAGCGCGACTGCTGATTATATTCATCATCGCGTTGATAAGCTTCATCATTCGGCTGCTCCGGTACCGACCGCAGTCGATACTCTTCATCCTGGCTCACCGCTTGTTCAGCCAAATCCGGATTAATCTCGCGTTTAATTTCTACTCCTAAACCGCGAAACGCTTCTGCTTGCGCCAGCACATTTCCGCGACCTGAAGAGAGTTTTTTCATTGCCTGACGATAGTTGTCCTGTGCTTTGTCCAGACTTTGACCAATCGCGGACATATCATCGACAAACAAGCGCATTTTGTCGTACAACTTGCTGGCACGATCGGCTATTTTCTGAGCGTTGCGGCTTTGATGCTCATAGCGCCAGAGGTTGGCGATAGTGCGCAGCGCCACCAGCAGCGTGGTCGGGCTAACCAGCATAATATTGTTTTTCAACGCTTCGGTGATCAGCTCCGGCTGGCGGTCAAGCGCCAGTAAAAATGCGGGCTCAACAGGGATAAACATCAGCACGTAATCCAGCGTTCGTAGCCCCGGCAGCTGTTGATAATCTTTACGCCCCAGCAAGCGGATGTGGTTACGCACCGACGCGATATGTTCCTGTAGCGCGCTTTCACGTGTGTAGTCATCTTCAGCGTTGAAATAACGTTCATAGGCAACCAGCGTCATTTTGGCGTCGATCACCACATCTTTGCCCTGCGGCAGCCGCACGATGACATCCGGCTGCATCCGCGAGCGGGCGTCATTTTCGATGCTGACCTGGGTTTCATATTCATACCCTTCACGCAGACCGGAAGCCTCCAGCACACGCGTCAATACTACCTCGCCCCAGTTGCCCTGGGTTTTATTGTCGCCTTTCAGCGCACGCGTCAGGTTGATCGCTTCCTGGGCCATTTGCGCGTTGAGCTGCTGGAGATTGCGTATTTCGTGAGTCAGGGTATGGCGTTCTTGTGCTTCTTTACCGAAACTGTCCTGAACCTGACGACGAAAACCGTCCAGTTGTTCACGTAGTGGCGACAACAGGCTGTTCAGACTCTGACGGTTTTGCTCATCAACCCGGCGATTGCTGTGCTCGAAAATACGGTTGGCGAGGTTTTCAAACTGCTCACTGAGGCGCTGTTCGCTGTTGATCATTTGGCGAATTTTATCGTCAGCATGTTGCTGTACGGCCTCCATTCGCGTGGTGACTTCACGCAGATCCGCCTCCAGCGAGGTGTTAATGCTTTGCAGACTGCGCACTTCATTATTGAGTAACTCGCACTCAGCACGCCAATGTTCGCTTTGGGTAATTTGTTGTTTTGCCGCACTTAACTCCGCGACCATCTCTTCACGTTCAGCGAATTGCTCGGCTTTTTGCTGCGCATGCTGATAACTGGCAATCAGCCAGCCAATCGCCACGCTCACCAACGCAATAACTGCGTAAACCATGATTGAGATATCCACAACGCCTCCAGCCTCATTACTTACCCGCACAAAATAGAATTGTGCTGTACAAACGTCCAGTTTGAAAGAAGTTTCCTGCGAGGCGCTACGCAAAACGATCCTTAATTTTTATTATTTTATCCCACAATATGAGACGTAGTTTATATTGTGGGATATATCACCTTTTCCCCACGTCATTATGTGGAACACTTCAGCAATATCATCAGGAGAAACGTATGGCAGATACCTCTTCAACCACCGCTGGCGCACAAACGTTATTACGCGGGCTGGCGGTTCTTAATGCTGTTTATAACGGCTGCCATGACCTGAAAAGTATCGGCGAGTTCACCGGCACGACCCGGAGCACAACCCATCGTTTAGTCACCGTTCTGGTGGAACAACGCTATCTGCGCCACGTCCCAACGCAGGGCTACCAACTGGGCGCCAAACTGATCGAATTCGGTGCCAGAGCGCTGGAAAGCACCTCGCTGTACGAAGTTGCGCTGCCCGTTTTGCAACGCCTTGCCCGTTACACCCTGGACACCGTGCATCTGGGGATCGTTGAAGGCGACGAAGTGCTGTATCTGGAGAAGATCAACAGCCAGCGCGGGCTGGAAATGCGCTCACGCCCAGGCCATCGCATGCCTCTGGCGATTACGGGAATCGGTAAGGCTTTGATCCTCAACCGAACAGAAGAAGAGTGGCGCACGCTATTTTTGACTTGTGGTGATGAAACAAAACTGGGCGCATTTATACAAAACATGCGCCGTTATGCCGCCAGTGGTTTTGCTTTTGATCTGGAAGAGAACGAGCCCACTATCCGTTGCGTTGCAGCCCCGGTTTACAACGCCCGGAATGAAATTGTGGCGGCCATTTCTGTCGCCAGCACCACTACGTATATGTCACTGGCGCGTCTGGAAGAACTGGCACCTTACGTCAAATCCTGTGCAGAAGAGATATCCGCTGAACTGGGCTGGGGTAAGCACGTCCGCAAAAATAAATAAACCATGACTAAAGGAAACGGCTAATGTCGGGAAACACCTCATTTATTGCCCTGGACTGGGGAACGTCATCGCTTCGGGCATGGCGTTTTGGCGACTCACCAAATCCACAAGAAAAACGTGAATTCCCGTGGGGGATCATGAAATTACCCTCCCAGGCAGCAACACGTGAGGACGCTTTCCACGATACGTTTTTACGTGTCTGCGGCGACTGGCTGGCACAATCCCCATGCCCGGTTCTGGCTTGCGGCATGATCGGCAGTGCGCAAGGATGGAAACCCGCAGCTTATTTACCTTGCCCGGTCACTCTCGAGGGTCTGGCAAAGCAGTTGACGCCTGTTATCCACCAGCAGCAGACAATGCTGCACATCATTCCTGGCGTGATTAAAGAAGGTGAAATGCCCGAAGTGATGCGTGGTGAAGAGACACAAATCTTCGGTGCTATCTCGATGGAACCGGCCCTGCAAAACGCGATCCATCAGGGTATGCCTGTGCTGATTGGCTTACCTGGCACACATGCGAAATGGGCTGTAGTTGAAAACAACACCATTACCGATTTCCGAACCTTTATGACTGGCGAGTTATTTGATGTTTTATCCCGCCATTCGATTCTCGGTGCCACCATGCGTTCGGGAGATGAACCGCACTGGGATGCCTTCACCCATGGGCTGAAAGCAGCACAAGAGCATCATCAGACCGGATTATTATCGACGCTGTTTTCGACCCGTTCGCGCCTGCTGACCAGTAATCTTACGCCGTCCTCACAGGGGGATTACCTTTCAGGATTACTGATAGGCCATGAATTATGCGGTCTGGCATCCAGTTTGCTACGTGATTTACCCGCCACAACACCGATCGCCTTAATCGGTAGCGCCACTCTGAACAGCCGCTATTCACAAGCATTCAGCCACGTTTTTCCCGACAGACAGCTACACGCCATTCCTAATGCCACTGAACAGGGGTTATGGCGAATCGCCCACGCTGCCGGGCTACTCTCCACCAACGCCAGGGAATGTACTCATGCCATTTAATACGCTTTTGCAAAAAACCGGGTTAGTCGCCATTTTACGCGGCGTGAAACCGGATGAGATTGTCGCCATCGGTGAAAAGCTGTATGCCGCTGGATTTCGCCTGATTGAGATTCCCATGAACTCGCCGGAGCCGTTGCAAAGTATCAGTTTACTGCGCGACGCCCTGCCTAAGGACTGCCTGGTGGGAGCCGGAACTGTGCTTTCGGTGGAACAAGTCGTCGCGGTTAAAGAGGCAGGAGGTCAGATCATTGTGATGCCGCATTGCGATACTGCGGTGATCCGTCGTGCCCGTGCGCTGGGTATGTATTGTGCGCCTGGCGTCGCCACGCCCACCGAAGCCTTTGCTGCCATTGAGCATGGTGCTAATGCCATCAAGCTGTTCCCGGCTGAACAAATTACGCCTGAAGTCACCAAAGCCTGGCGTGCGGTTATTCCACAATCCGTTCCGATGTTACCGGTTGGCGGTATCACTCCGGAAACCATGGCGCGTTATCTGAGCCACGGTGCAAACGGCTTTGGCCTCGGTTCTGCGCTATATCGCCCCGGCATGACGCCAGAGCAAGTCTATGAAAATGCAGTACTGTTTATGAACGCATGGAACAATTTAAATAGCAAATAACTGATAAATAGGGATATAAAAGCAATGATAAAACATCTTACCTTACCGAAAAAAATGGCTGCAATGGTACTTCTTGCCGGCGCTGCCCTCAGCACTGCGCCTGTGCAGGCGGCCTCCTGGCCAACCAAACAGATCGAGTTAGTCGTACCCTACGCGGCCGGAGGCGGTACGGATCTGGTTGCCCGTGCCTTTGCTGATGCCGCCAAAAACCATTTGCCCGTCAGCATCGGGGTTATCAATAAACCTGGCGGTGGCGGCGCTATCGGCCTGAGTGAAATCGCCGCTGCCCGCCCTAACGGTTACAAAATGGGTTTAGGCACGGTTGAACTGACCACCCTTCCCAGTCTCGGAATGGTGCGTTTTAAAACCAGCGACTTTAAACCCATTGCCCGTCTGAATGCGGATCCGGCGGCTATCACCGTCCGTGCCGATGCGCCGTGGAATAGCTATGAAGAATTTATGACTTACGCCAAAGCGAATCCCGGAAAAGTACGCATTGGTAACTCAGGAACCGGAGCTATCTGGCATCTGGCGGCAGCTGCACTGGAAGACAAAACGGGCGCAAAGTTTTCCCATGTCCCGTATGACGGCGCAGCTCCTGCCATTACAGGTCTGTTAGGCGGGCATATTGAAGCGGTTTCCGTAAGCCCAGGTGAAGTTATCAACCATGTGAAAGGCGGCAAGCTGAAGACACTGGTAGTGATGGCTGATGAGCGTATGAAAACCATGCCTGACGTCCCGACGTTAAAAGAGAAAGGCGTTGATCTCTCCATCGGCACCTGGCGCGGTCTGATCGTGTCGCAAAAAACGCCGCAGGATGTGGTTGATGTTCTGGCTAAGGCCGCAAAAGAGACGGCTGAAGAGCCTGCATTCCAGGATGCTCTGCAAAAGTTGAATCTCAACTATGCATGGCTTGATGGTGCCAGCTTCCAGACCCAAATCAGCGAACAGGAACAGTACTTTGACGAGTTACTAACTCGGCTGGGCCTGAAAAAATAATCCCGAGGTACGGTCGATGAACACAAAACAGTCTGTTGCTCAACTCGCCGTACCGCACCGCAAGCGCCTTTCATCCACCGTGGTGGTGGCGCTGTTACTTTGTGTGGTTGCTGGCGCGGTGATAATTAATGCCGCTGATTTTCCAGCAACTGCCATTGAAACGGATCCCGGTGCAAGTGCCTTCCCTACTTTCTATGCCTGCGCTCTGATTGTGCTCGCTGTCTTACTGGTGATACGCGATCTTTTGCTGGCAAAACCAGTCCCTTGCGCCAACGCACAGGAAAAACCGGCATTCAGGAAAACGGCAACAGGAATTGTGGCAACCGCGTTTTATATTGTGGCGATGAGCTACTGCGGTTATCTCATTACTACTCCTGTTTTCCTCATCGTCATTATGACGTTGATGGGCTACAGGCGATGGGTACTCACACCGGGTATTGCGCTGCTGTTAACGGCAATCCTCTGGTTGCTGTTTGTCGAAGCGTTACAGGTGCCATTGCCTGTCGGCACATTTTTCGAATAACAGGGGCCTGCAATGTTTGAAAGTGAACTTTTAACTCAGGGGTTTTCGACATTACTCAGTAATCCTCAGGCGCTGCTGTTTGCCACGTTTGGAGTGATGCTGGGTATTATGATTGGCGCTCTGCCTGGCCTGACAGCGACCATGGGTGTGGCGATTTTGCTGCCTTTCACCTACGGCATGGAGCCTGTTTCTGGCTTATTGATGATTTGCGGTGTCTTTTTTGGTGGTGTGTATGGTGGTTCTATCACCGCAATTTTGCTCAAAATTCCCGGTACGCCTGCCGCCGCTGCCACCGCCATTGACGGATATGAGCTGACGAAGCAGGGAAAAGCCGGGCTGGCGTTAAGTGCCGCCACGTTCTCTTCTTTTAGCGGTGGAACGCTCAGCATTATCGTATTGATGTTTCTCTCTCCGGTACTTGCCAGTTGGGCGTTGAAATTTAGTGCCTCGGAGTCCTTCGCCCTGGCAACCTTCGGACTGAGCATTATTGCCAGTATTTCCGGTGAGTCGCTGATTAAAGGGCTGATCGCCGGGATTGGCGGATTAATGATCGCAACGATAGGCCTCGATCCGATGGGCGGTTTTCCACGCTTTACGGGCGGGTTTGTGGAACTGATGAATGTGCCATTTATCCCGGTGATGATTGGTCTGTTTGCTGCTTCAGAAGCGTTCCGTTCTATGGAACAAAACCAGCAAATTCGTCAGGGTGCGAAAGTGGCTATTGGCAGTCTGTTACTGCCCTGGCAAACACTACGCCGCATCACATTAACCATTTTGCGCTCATCAGGATTAGGGGTTTTTATCGGCATGATCCCCGGTGCGGGGGCGGATATTGCGGCTTTTGTTGCCTATAACGAAACTCGTCGTTTCAGTAAGACACCCGAAAACTTTGGTAAGGGTGAGATTAAGGCGGTGGCCTCCTGTGAGGCAGGCGCGAATGGCTGCACCGGTGGCGCATTGTTACCTATGCTGACGTTGGGGATCCCAGGCGATGCGGTAACTGCCATCATGCTGGGCGCGTTAACGTTACAAGGGATGCAGCCAGGCCCACTGATGTTTACCGACCACGGCGATATGGTTTATACGCTGTTTGTCGGCATGATCTTTTGTTACTTCATGCTGCTAGTTCTTGGACTGCTCTCTTTGAAAGTCATCGGTAACGTGGTGAAGATCCCCGGCAATATTCTCACACCGATGATCCTCGCACTTTGTGTGGTCGGGACTTATGCGTTGAACAATAGCCTGTTTGATGTTGGCATTATGCTGATTGCAGGCGTGGTGGGCTATTTCATGCAAAAAGGGGGGTATCCGGCATCACCCGTAGTGCTGGCATTGATTATGGGGCCAATGGCGGAAAGTAATTTTCGCCGTGCGCTGTCGCTTTCTGGTGGGTCACTCGACTTTCTGTATACCCGACCGATCACTCTGGCATTGCTGACTCTGGCAGCCTTTACGCTACTGACGCCAATAATCCGCAAAATTATGCGCTTACGGCGTCAGTAATTGATATCGCTCCCCGACGTTGGGGAGCTTTTTTTATTTCAGCAGACGACGCGCTGCTTCCACCACGATTTTCACCGCCTGGCTTTCGGTTTGTTTCATCGTCTCAGCATTCGGGATCTCTTGCTGGGTACGATTGACGATAACGCCCGCCACCATACCCGCACGCAGGCCCTGGCTTGCACACATGGTCAGCAGGGTTGCAGATTCCATTTCATAGTTCATTACGCCCATCGCCTGCCACTCTTCCATAGAACCTTTAAAGTGACGGACTACACGACCAGAGTAAGTATCGTAACGTTCCTGACCCGGGTAGAAGGTATCAGAAGAAGCCGTCACACCAACGTGAGTGGTGGCACCAATTGACTTCGCCGCTTCAACCAGCGCGGTCGTACATTCGAAATCTGCGACAGCCGGGAACTCCAGCGGAGCGAAGTGCAGGCTCGCGCCATCCAGACGAACAGACGCAGTGGTCACCAGCACATCGCCGACATTGATATGCGGCTGAATTGCGCCCGTAGTACCAATACGCAGGAAAGTACGGATACCCAGCTGTGCCAGCTCTTCAACCGCAATAGAGGTGGAAGGACCACCGATACCAGTAGAACAAACAATGACAGGTTTACCATCCAGCTCAGCACGCCAGGTGGTGAATTCGCGGTGAGATGCCAGCTTAACTGGCTTTTCCATCAGCGTTGCAATTTTTTCCACGCGATCCGGGTCGCCAGGAACGATGGCAAGCGTAGCCCCTTGTAAATCGTTTTTAGTGAGGCCGAGATGAAAAACATCAGACTTGGACATAAACAACTCCTCTGTGAATCGGTTTAGTCAGAAGAAGCAAAAAGACACTTTACCGAAGGGTTTAACATTTTTTCGTGACACTCATCACCTTGATGCAAATGCGTTGCATAAATTTACCCAGCAAGAGTGATGCGAATCACATAAATCACTCTTCATTCTGCATGACTGCATAAAAGATGAGCCGATTCAGGCAATGTGATTTGTTGCATGCTGACTATAGTTAACATTGCGCAACATTTTTATAAGGGTACGGAGAATACCATGGCAACAACACAACAATCTGGATTTGCACCTGCTACATCACCTCTCGCTTCGACCATCGTTCAGACCCCGGATGACGCGATTGTAGCAGGCATCACCTCTATCCCTTCACAAGGGGATAACATGCCTGCTTACCATGCCAGACCAAAGCAGAGCGATGGCCTACTACCAGTGGTCATTGTAGTGCAGGAAATTTTTGGCGTGCATGAACATATCCGCGATATTTGTCGCCGTCTGGCGCTGGAGGGGTATCTGGCTATCGCACCTGAACTTTACTTTCGCGAAGGCGATCCGAATGATTTTGCCGATATCCCTACGCTGCTTAGCGGTCTGGTAGCAAAAGTGCCTGACTCGCAGGTGCTGGCCGATCTCGATCATGTCGCCAGTTGGGCTTCCCGCAACGGCGGCGATGTTCATCGTTTAATGATCACCGGATTCTGCTGGGGTGGACGTATCACCTGGCTGTATGCTGCGCATAACCCGCAACTGAAAGCGGCGGTGGCATGGTACGGCAAACTGACAGGCGATAAGTCGCTGAATTCACCGAAACAACCTGTTGATATCGCAACCGATCTTAACGCGCCGGTTCTCGGCTTATATGGTGGCCAGGATAACAGCATTCCGCAGGAGAGCGTTGAAACCATGCGCCAGGCGCTGCGGGCTGCTAATGCGAAAGCAGAGATTATCGTCTACCCGGATGCAGGGCATGCATTCAACGCCGATTATCGCCCGAGCTATCATGCTGAGTCGGCGAAAGATGGCTGGCAGCGAATGCTGGAGTGGTTTAAGCAGTATGGTGTTAAAAAGTAACGCCATAGCCGCTAAATCTGATGATTAAGCTCACACAATTTCAACGATTTTTTTAATCTCAAAACCATACAGCATCAAAAAATTTGTTGCTGTATGCCACTCTTTGACTCCCTTCACATTCGTCATCACACCACCTGTTGAATGCAAAAATTTCGTTGCTGTGCGGCAAACTTTTTTCCTGTTTTATGCCGCTTTTCTCCTGAATACTCGCTCTCAGAACAACTGGATCGTTTAAACATCAGACAGGAGATTTACCATGACGCAATCCATTTTTCAGACTCAACCCTTTGAATTACCTTTTGATCCGCGCACAACTGCACTGGTCATGATCGACATGCAGCGTGACTTTGTCGAAGCAGGGGGCTTCGGTGAGGCACTGGGCAATGATGTTTCACTGGTACGCACGGCTATCGCACCATGTACAGAGGTGCTGGCAGCCGCACGTCAAAAAGGAATTATGGTTATTCATACTCGTGAAGGCCATCGTGCAGACTTAAGCGACTGCCCGCCAGCCAAACTGACGCGCGGCGGAAAAACCTTTATTGGTGAACCAGGACCGATGGGACGCATTCTGGTCAGAGGTGAAGCGGGTCATGACATCATTCCTGAACTGTACCCAGTGACAGGCGAACCGGTGATTGATAAGCCCGGTAAAGGCGCTTTTTATCAAACCGACTTACATCTGATTTTGCAAAACCACGGTATCAAGACGCTGATAGTTTGTGGTGTAACAACCGAAGTTTGCGTAACCACCACCGTGCGCGAAGCAAATGACCGTGGCTATGAATGCATTATCCCGGAAGATTGTGTCGGCTCATATTTCCCGGAATTCCAGAAATATGCCCTCGAGATGATCAAAGCACAAGGTGCCATTTTCGGTTGGGTGAGTGATTCCAAAGCCATTATTGCAGGTCTGGAAGGCTAACGCCGATGGTACAGGTGACGCTTTGCGCATCATCGTTGGGATATCTTTTCCCGCAAAATGAAACGCAAGATTTACGTCTGCATAGTGCTTTTAAACATGCGGTAAATCTGTATTCAGAAGCGGGAACATTCATCACTCTGTTGTGTGCGCAAACGTATCTGAATCTCCCTGATGCCGCCAGAGTCAACCTGCCTGAGAATTGGGACTGGCGAAGAGAGATTGCCCATTCAGATCCCATTCAGTTAACCCCAGGCTTGTTACAAACACCTCGCTTTTGCGTGGTGCTTCATAACACAACACTTTGGCAACCGCCATTTGTGGGGGGAATGCTGACACTTGAGGCATTCCCTTTGGTTTTCCAGCACTACCCAACGATGGCATCGCAACGGCTTTTATTTTGTCTGGAGCATAACGTTCAAAGCACATTGCACCTGCCGGATAGTCTCACGCACCAGGGATTAGCGATTATGGAACATCCAGATGCACTGGAACGCCAGGTGCCACAACTGATCGGCTTTGGTAAAGGCTTAACGCCCGATGGAGATGACTATTTGTTGGGCTATCTGGCAGCGCTCTGGTTATGGCAACTCCCTGCAACACTTGCCGATCATCAATACCGGTTGCAGCAGGCAATTGATCAACATGCGCACAACACCACGGATATCAGTCGTCATTATCTGGAGCGTGCGCTTCAGGGGCATTTTTCAGAACCGATTTGCCAGTTACTCGCACAACTGGTTGGGGGCGCATCGGAAATGACAATCGCATCCTGTGCAGAACAGGTCATGCAATTTGGCGCAACGTCAGGAGTAGATTGCCTTGCAGGAATGCTGCATGGCTTTCGAACCCTGAACACCATGAATTGATTTCAACCTTTTCTCCCGTAGCCCATTTATGGCGCTACACGGGGATGCTTTGCCCGAATTTTGCTATCGGGCGGAATAAAACAGGCGTAACAGCATGAAAGTTAAATATAAAGTTTTCAGCAATCTTTATCAGGACTCGGTTTCTCTGATGCAGATTTCCGCGCAAATCAGTAAGTTGCCCGGTATTCAACAGGCCTCGGTCGTCATGGGAACACCCAATAATCTCGAACAATTGCGCGATGCGGGTCTGGGTAACGAAATCAACGCCAGTCCCAATGATTTAGTGATTGCAGTCATGGGTGAAGAAGATATTTGCAATGAAGCACTGATACTGGCCCAGCAACGTCTGACCAGCAAACCCGATGATGAAACGGATAGTGGCATTAAAACACCGGAAAATGTCAGCCTGGAAATGGCACTGGAAGCCGACACCGAAGCCAACCTGGCACTCATTTCTGTACCGGGAGACTACGCCGCCGCCGAAGCAATTAAAGCGTTAAACCTCGGAATGAACGTGATGATGTTCAGCGATAACGTCAGTATCGGGCAGGAAAAATCCATCAAAACACTTGCCCGAGAACGTCAGCGCATCGTAATGGGACCTGATTGTGGAACCGCCATTGTTAACGGCATTCCGTTAGGCTTCGCTAATGTGGTGAAACGCGGAGCAATTGGTGTTATTGGCGCGTCAGGCACCGGGCTACAGGAAGTGACTTGCCGAATCGACCAGCTCGGAGCGGGTATTTCTCAGGCGTTGGGAACAGGCGGGCATGATCTCAGTGAAGAGATTGGTGGAATATCGATGCTCTTCGCTTTAGATGCGCTGGCGCAAGACGATGAAACTCGCGTGATTGTGCTTATTTCAAAACCGCCTTCACCGATCGTTGCCCGGGCTATTCTGGAGCGCGCCGAGGCTTGTGGAAAACCCGTGGTGGTGAATTTCCTCGGTGCGAATCCGCATGATCTGGCACGTCCCAATATCACCGCTGCCGCCACACTTGCCAGCGCCGCAAATATCGCCGTGGCAGTACTGAATGATCAGCCACTTCCGACTGTCGAGACCGAGATTTCCTGCGACGATCTCACAATGTTACAAAACGCCTGCCAGCGTCTGCCAGCCCATCGCCAGGCGATACGCGGTGTTTTCGCCGGAGGAACCTTCTGTTACGAAGCGCAACTTATCTGCCAGCAAAAGGGATTCAGCGCCGCCTCCAATACGCCAGTTGCGGGTAATCGTACTCTGGCAAATATCTGGCAAAGCAAAGGTCACACGCTGATCGATATGGGCGACGATGATTTCACCCGTGGCAAACCGCATCCAATGATCGACCCGACTCTGCGCAATCAACGTCTGCTCAACGAACTCAACGACTCACACACTGCCGTCGTGTTATTCGACCTGGTACTTGGTTATGGCGCTTCCGCTACGCCTGCCAGCGAATTACTGGACCAACTTTCACACATCGACATGAATAACGCACCGTTGCTGATTGCGCACGTTTGCGGAACGGAAGCTGATCCGCAAATACGCAGTCAGCAGATAAGCGCACTACAAAATGCGGGCATCATCATTGCCAGCAGCAATGCACAGGCGGCGCTATGGGTCAGCGCCGTTGCGCAGACTCAGTTGCAGAAAAAGGGGCTAAACGCATGAATACCTTATTTAATCAGCCTTTGAAGGTCGTGAACGCGGGACTACACAGTTTTGCTGACAATATTCAACATGCCGGGGGAAGCGCAATTGCACTCAACTGGCAGCCACCAGCACAAGGCGATATTGACGCTGGATTGGATCTGGCATCGTTGCTACGTCATCCACTAGTAGAAAATGCCAATCAAATCGCCATGACACGTTATCTCGAAGCACAACCCGTGCTGGTGGATGTCATGCTCGCTAAAGAGGCCATTCCAGCAATGGCTGAACAAAAACGTATTTTGCACTCTGGCCCGCCGATTGCCTGGGAAGAGATGTGTGGTCCGGTAAAAGGGGCGATTATTGGTGCCATGCTGTACGAAGGTTGGGCCACCAGCCAGCAAGACGCTGAAAACCAGATAAACACAGGCGAAATCGACCTTGCCCCTTGTCATCATTATCACGCGGTTGGACCAATGGCAGGCATCATCAGCCCGTCGATGCCGTTATGGGTGGTAGAAAACAAAACCAACGGCCACCGTACTTTTAGCAATTTCAATGAAGGTCTGGGTAAGGTTCTCCGTTTTGGTGCCAATAACGATGAAGTTCTCAATCGTCTGGCCTGGATGCGCGATGAACTGGCACCGGCAATGAAAGCAGCAATCGCACAACACGGCGAGCTGGAACTCAAGCCATTAATGGCGCAGGCGCTGCATATGGGGGATGAAGTTCATAACCGCAATGCTGCCGCTACCGGTTTGCTGATTAAGCGCCTGCTCCCGGCATTGCTGGCCTGCTCTCTTCCACAGGAACATATCCAGCGCGTCGTGGCATTTATCACCAGTAACGATCACTTCTTCCTCAATCTGTCGATGGCTGCCTGTAAAGCGATGATGGATGCCGCCGCCAATGTACCGTTCAGTTCAATGGTTACGGTGATGGCGCGTAACGGGGTGAATTTTGGTATTCGGCTTTCCGGTACTGGCGATCGCTGGTTCCAGGCTCCTGCCAATGCAGTTGAAGGTCTGTTCTTCCCCGGATTTGGCGTCGACGATGCCGCTGCTGACCTGGGTGATAGCGCAATTACCGAAACCGCAGGTGTGGGTGGCTTCGCGATGGCGTCATCTCCAGCGATCGTCAAATTTGTGGGAGGCACCCCTGCTGATGCCACCAATAACAGCCGTCGGATGCAAGCAATCACCCTCGGCGGTAACCCCGCATTTACACTTCCGGCCCTCAATTTTTCCCCAACCGCAGCAGGGATTGATGCGCGTAAAGTGACCGATCGCGGCATCTTACCGGTCATCAATACGGGTATCGCCCACAAACAAGCAGGGGTCGGGCAAATTGGTGCCGGGATCACCACTGCGCCGATGGCCTGTTTTGTCGCCGCTGTACGTGCACTGGCTGAGATCGTCGCAAAGGAGAACCATCATGGTTAAGCCACTGGCTGTTGTCGCGGTTGGCGGCAATGCGCTCATTCAGGACGAGCAACGCAATAGTATTCCCGATCAATATGTTGCAGTGATGGAAAGCGTGCAGCATATCGTTGATATGGTTGAAGCCGGATGGGACCTGGTGCTTACCCACGGTAATGGCCCGCAGGTGGGCTTTATTCTGCGCCGCTCTGAACTCGCCAGTAACGAAGTTTCTCCGGTTCCACTTGATTACGCCGTGGGTGATACACAAGGTGCAATTGGCTACATGTTCCAGAAAGCGCTGCATAACGAATTGGCTCGCCGTGGCATAAACAAACCGGTAATTGCGCTGGTGACACAAACGCGAGTCTGCCCACATGACGATGCTTTCACCAGCCCCAGTAAACCGATTGGCGCGTTTCTCGATGAAGCAACGGCCCTACAACGCCAACAGCAACTCGGCTGGACGCTGATGGAGGACGCCGGGCGTGGTTGGCGGCGTACAGTTCCCTCTCCTGCGCCACTGGAAATTATTGAGCACGACACCATCGCTCACCTGGTGCGCCAGGGATATCTGGTTATTGCCTGCGGCGGTGGCGGTATTCCGGTGGTGCGAGACGGACAACAACTGAAAGGTGTGGAAGCCGTGATCGATAAAGATCTGGCCTCCGCGCTGCTCGCCAGTCAGTTAGGCGCAGATCTGCTGGTGATCCCCACCGGTGTAGAAAAAGTGGCGATTAACTTTGGTACACCACAACAACAGTGGCTCGACGCTATCAGCGTTGCCGAAGCGCAAACGCTGTTACGGGAAGGTCAGTTTGGTGTCGGCAGTATGCAGCCCAAAGTGGAAGCCATTGTTGATTTCATCAATGCCAGCCAACAACAAGGCAAACAGGCCAGCGGCCTGATTACTTCACCGCAAACCATAAAAGCAGCCCTTTCGCATCAGAGCGGCACATGGATAACCCTTTAATTCTCTGGAGAACTCAATGACTACAACACTTTTAGCCGTTAACGGAACGCTGATGCGTGGCCTGGAACTCAACCCAAATATGCAAAAAGCGGGCGGCATTTTTGTCCGTGAAGACCGAACTGACGCCCATTACAGGTTGTGGAGTATTAACGATCGTCATCCGGGAATGATTCGCGTGAATGAAGGAGGAACACACGTCGACGTAGAAATTTGGCAATTACCACTGGCCAGTTTTGCCGCTCTGTTAATGAGCGAACCCGCTGGGCTGGCAATTGGCAAAATCAAACTTGCCGATGGTAGCGAAGTGCTGGGCGTACTGGCAGAAAACTGGCTGACCGAAGGCCAACGGGAAATTACAGAACTGGGTAGCTGGCGCAAATACACCGGGCATTTTCATACTGTGTAACGCGCATTTTTAAAGGGAACATACTATGCGTAAAAAAGAAGAGAATCTGAATACAGCATCAGGATTGCGTATTGCCATGATTTTACTGGGTATTGCCGTCACACCTGTGCTGTTGTCATCCTCAAGCCTCGGCAATCAACTTTCCAGCGGCAGTTTAATTAGCGTCGTATTGTTAGGCGGCGTCATTCTGACCTTACTTTCAGCCATCACCATTAGCGTGGGAGAAAAAGCCCGCCTGCCAACGTATGGCATTGTGAAATATTCGTTTGGCGAAAAAGGGGCCATCGCCATTAACATTTTGATGGCGATAAGTCTGTTCGGCTGGATTGCCGTTACCGCCAATATGTTTGGTCATTCGGTACATGACTTACTGGCTCAACATGGACTGGAAGTTCCACTAGCACTGTTAGTGGCTGCTGGCTGTGTCATTTTTGTCGCCTCTACAGCATTTGGTTTTGCCGTTCTGGGAAAAATTGCCCAGGTTGCCGTGCCGGTTATCGCGCTGGTGCTGTGTTACATCCTCTATGTGGCAACCCATACCGAAGTGGCAGCACCAGCGGTGATTGTGGAGATGAATACGGGTGTCGCCGTTTCCACCGTTGTTGGCACCATTATTGTGCTGGTTGCCACACTGCCTGATTTCGGTAGTTTTGTGCATAACCGCAAACATGCGCTGATTGCCGCAGGCGTGACGTTTCTGGTTGCCTACCCTCTGCTCTACTGGGCGGGAGCAACGCCGAGCGCCATTAGTGGTCAGGGATCTTTACTGGATGCGATGGCGGTATTCGGTGCGGTTCTGCCCGCGGCGCTGTTGTTGATTTTCGCCTGCGTCACCGGTAACGCGGGCAATATGTTCCAGGGCACGCTGGTGGTTTCCACACTGCTTACCCACTTTCCCAAATGGCAGATTACCGTGGCGCTGGGTATCCTTTCCGCCATCGTAGGCAGTCTGGATATTATGGCGTGGTTTATTCCGTTTCTGCTGTTCCTGGGTATCGCCACGCCACCCGTTGCCGGAATTTATATCGCTGACTTTTTCCTTTATCGCCGTAATGGCTATCAAGAGTCAGTGTTAGCCCAGGAGTCACAGATTAAAGTGCTGACATTCGCAGCATGGATCATAGGTGCAGCGGTTGGCTTTATGACCGTAAAAGGCTTATTCACCCTGACGACAATCCCTTCGGTAGACTCGATTCTGGTGGCATGTATCGCGTATGCGATTCTCAGTCGGGCAAGTCAACGCCGCTAATTCCTGGGTATACTCAGGCAATGATTACGGCTGAATCTGGAGAGATTCAGCCACTTTACCACTGACCAGGGAGCCTTATGTTCATCTCAGACGAAACGCTTCGTGTTATTCATCTGGTCGCCAGACACCAGAGCATTACCACCGCAGCCGAACAGTTAAATAAAGTCCCTTCCGCCATCAGTTACACCATCAAGAAAGTGGAAGAGAGCCTGGGCGTTGAACTGTTCATTCGTAAGGGACGCTATATTGAATTATCTCCGGCGGGGAGTTACTTCATCGAACATAGCAAAACTATTCTGGGCGACCTGGAAGCATTAAAGCGCAACACAGTGCTGATTCACGATGGTATTGAACGTGAACTGACAATTGCGGTGAACAATATTATTCCTGGTGATTTGCTGGTGGCATTTATTCGAGATTTTGAACGGCAATTCACATCAACAACACTGACGGTAGATCTTGAGGTATACAACGGCTGCTGGGATGCGCTGTACAGTAAGCGTGCTGATCTGGTCTACGGTGCTCCTCATGCAGTGCCAAGCAGTGAAGGCATCATTAGCGAACCGGTCGGACAAATGGAATGGGATTTTGTCGTCAGCCCACTCCACCCACTGGCAGCGAAGCGGCATCCATTAGAAAACAGTGAATTGCGTCATTATCCAGCGGTTTGTATCCGCGATACCTCCGTTAACTTCCCCCCGATGCAAGCCTGGCTGTTGGAAGGACAAAAACCGATTTTTGTTCCTGACTTCGCTACGGCAATCGCCTTAATAGAACAAAACGTCGGTATTGGTTATATTCCACATCATCTGGCATTGCCGTTATTGAACAGCGGTAAATTGCTTAAAAAGCCAATGCGCGAACATAAACACGCCACCAAGTTATTTCTTGCCGCTCGTTCCGATGGTATGGGCAAAGCCTGTCAGTGGTGCATAGAATATTTAAGAAATCCGCAATTAATTTTCTGCTCCTGAAAAGTCCCTTAATACCTGACACACATAACAAAATAGCTTCCAGTGTGGTGGCGTCATAACCACAATGGGCTTTTGATTGTAATACCCGAACTGCATGGATTGCTGATGACTACCGGGTTTCTGGCCCACCTTCCTGCAGATCTCCTGTTATCTGATGATTATCCCGTGAGCTATTAATGAAACTCGTTAGTTTTACCCACAATAACGCCCATCGTTATGGGATCCTCCAGGATAGCGGCGTGACGGATTTAACGCTGCATTTTCCACAATACCCAACCTTACGGTCATTTCTGGAAGTACTGGAAAATATTCCTCCTTCGACCCTGACCACACTGGAAATCAACTATCCGCTGGACGACATCACCTTTTTACCGCTGATACCCGATCCGCAAAAAATTCTTTGTGTTGGGATGAACTATCAGGAGAAGCGTCTGGAGTTTGATGAAGAAGATCCGGCACCGACGTTGTTTGTGCGTTTCCCTGATTCGCAATGTGGACATATGGGAAACATCATCAAACCCGCAGCCAGTCAGGAATTTGACTATGAAGGTGAGCTGGCACTGGTGATTGGAAAAGGTGGGCGCAATATTTCAGCAGACAATGCACTGCAACATATTGCGGGATATAGCTGCTATATGGATGGCTCTGCCCGTGACTGGCAACACGCCTGGTTTACCGCCGGGAAAAACTGGCCCTCAACCGGGGGATTCGGTCCGTGGTTGGTAACGCGTGACGAAATTAAAGATCCCAATACGCTTTGTATCAAAACGCGTCTTAATGGCGTGGAAGTTCAAAACGAAAACACGCTCAATATGATACACAGCGTTCCAGAGCTGATTGCCTATATCAGCACCTTTTGCCAGTTAGTCCCCGGCGACGTGATTTTAACGGGTTCTCCTGGCGGGGTTGGGAAGAAACGCACGCCACCGTTATTTTTAAAAGATGGCGATACCATTGAAGTGGAAATCGAATAGATCGGTTGTTTATATAACCGGATTATTGATGAGATTCCTGAAAATATCGCCGTTTGATCAATCACGGAGGCTTTCGCCTCCGTTCTTATTATCATCCCCGACGCAAATTCTGCGCCGCCTGCACCATGTTCGCCAGTGCCGCGCGGGTTTCTGGCCAGCCGCGCGTTTTCAGACCACAGTCCGGGTTGACCCACAGACGCTCTGCCGGAATGCGTTTTGCCGCTTTCTTCAGCAGGGACTCAATCCATTCCACGCTCGGTACGTTTGGCGAGTGAATGTCATAGACGCCAGGACCGATTTCATTCGGATAATCAAACTCTTCAAACGACTCCAGCAACTCCATGTCGGAACGCGAGGTTTCGATTGTGATGACGTCAGCATCCAGCGCCGCAATCGAATCCATGATGTCGTTGAACTCGCAGTAACACATGTGAGTGTGGATTTGCGTGTCATCTTTCGCTACGGCAGCGTTGATACGGAAAGCCTCCACGCCCCACTGAAGATAGGCATCCCAGTCGCTGCGACGCAGCGGTAAACCTTCGCGTAGCGCCGGTTCATCAATCTGGATGATGCCAATTCCAGCCGCTTCCAGATCGGCCACTTCATCACGCAGCGCCAGCGCAATTTGTTTGGCGATGGTTTCACGGCTGACATCTTCACGCGGGAACGACCAGCAGAGAATGGTCACCGGACCAGTCAGCATCCCTTTCACCGGTTTGTCGGTCAGCGATTGCGCATACTTCGCCCACTCCACAGTAATCGGTGCCGGGCGGCTAACGTCACCAATGACAATCGGTGGCTTCACGCAGCGGGAACCGTAGCTCTGTACCCAACCGTTTTGCGTAAAGACAAATCCGTCGAGGTGCTCGCCAAAGTATTCCACCATGTCATTACGCTCGGCCTCACCATGTACCAGCACATCCAGACCTAAACGTTCCTGCTCGACAATGGCCTGCTTGATATGTTCCGCAATGCCCGTGCGGTAGTTGTTGGCGTCGAGATTACCCTTTTTGAAATCCAGACGCAGGGTACGGATTTCTGTGGTTTGCGGGAAAGAGCCAATCGTGGTGGTCGGCCACGCGGGCAGTTTAAAACGCGCACGCTGGGCTTCAGCACGCACTTCATAGACATTCGCACGCTGACTGTCCTGGGCGGTGATCGCCGCCAGACGCTTTTCTACTGCCGGATTATGTACACGAGTAGAGTGACGACGCGCCTGAATCGGAGCGCTCCACTCTGCCAGAGCTGCCGTGTCACCACTGTTCAACGCATCGCGCAGCAGCGCCAGTTCATGGCATTTTTGCAGGGCGAAGGCAAACCAGCTTTTCACTTCCGCATCAAGACGCGTTTCCACACTCAGGTCGATAGGGCTGTGCAGCAATGAGCAGGAAGATGCCACCCACAAATCACGTTTGCCGACAATGTCCTTAATTTGCGCATATTTCTCGGTAAGATCGGCGCGCCAGACGTTACGACCATTGATAAGACCAGCAGATAGCAGCCAGTCAGAAGGCAGACGCTTGTGCAGTTCAGCAACGTCATCTTTACCATGTACGAGATCGACATGCAGACCCTGAACAGGCAGCGCAGTAATGGTGTCGAGGTTTGGCGTTACGCCTTCAAAATAGGTAGTCAGCAGCAGTTTCACCTGGCCCTGGAGCGCGTCGTAAGCGGGTTTATAGGCGTCCAGCCACGCCTGCGGCAGTTCCAGCACCAGCGCGGGTTCGTCGATCTGTACCCACTCAATGCCACGTTTTGCCAGTTCTGCCAACACTTGCTGATAAACCGGCAGAATGTCGCTCAGCAGGCTCAGGCGATCAAACTGTTCACCTTTCACTTTACCCAGCCACAGGTAGGTAACCGGTCCCAGCAGCACGGGCTTGACCTTGTGGCCCAGCACCAGCGCCTCGTCCACTTCCTCCAGCAGCTGCGTCCAGGTCAGTTTGAACTGTTGGCCTTTAACGAACTCCGGCACCATGTAGTGATAGTTGGTGTTAAACCATTTGGTCATTTCCGCTGCCGCCGCAGGTTCGCCAGTCGGTGCACGTCCACGACCAATACGGAACAGAGTGTCGATATCTACCGAACCATCTTTGTTCTGGTGACGCGCCGGAACGTTACCCAGCAGCAGACTGGTGGTCAGTACATGATCGTACCAGGCAAAATCGCCCACCGGCAGCAGATCGATACCCGCTTGCTTTTGTTGATCCCAGTGACGAGCACGCAGTTCACGCCCTACCGCCAGCAGTTCTTCACGCGTGGAGTTCCCCGCCCAATAACTCTCTTGCGCTTTTTTCAGCTCGCGACGCAGGCCAACGCGAGGGAAACCGAGGGTGTGATTCAATATTGTCATTTTTCTTCCTCTAATTATATGTAAATCCTATGGATTTTGAATTTAGGGAAGGCGGCAAGTTTATTCATCCCCGGGAGCTTACTGAAGTAAGTGACCGGGGTGAAGAAACGCAGCCAACGCACCATAAATTTAAAAGACGAAGGATTTTAGCCGTCCAGATGTTTACACATCCATAATTGGCGGTTACTGTATATTCCTCAAGCGCAAATTATTCATGCCGAAGTGAAGGACTTTCATGATCGAAGTAAAACACCTGAAAACGCTACAAGCGTTGCGGAACTGCGGCTCACTCGCAGCCGCTGCGGCGACGTTGCATCAAACGCAATCCGCCCTGTCTCACCAGTTTAGCGATCTGGAACAACGCCTTGGCTTCCGGCTATTTGTGCGTAAAAGCCAGCCGCTTCGGTTTACACCGCAGGGAGAAATCCTGTTGCAACTGGCGAATCAGGTGCTGCCGCAAATCAGCCAGGCACTGCAAGCCTGCAATGAACCGCAGCAGACGCGCCTGCGCATTGCCATTGAGTGCCATAGCTGTATTCAGTGGCTGACGCCCGCGTTAGAAAATTTCCATAAGAACTGGCCGCAGGTGGAGATGGATTTTAAATCGGGCGTGACGTTTGACCCGCAGCCCGCGTTGCAGCAGGGTGAGCTGGATCTGGTGATGACCTCCGATATTCTGCCGCGCAGTGGCCTGCATTATTCGCCGATGTTCGATTATGAAGTGCGTCTGGTGTTAGCGCCTGACCATCCACTGGCGGCGAAAACGCGAATCACGCCGGAAGACCTCGCCAGCGAAACGCTGTTGATTTATCCGGTGCAGCGTAGCCGACTGGATGTCTGGCGGCATTTTCTTCAGCCCGCAGGCGTTAGCCCGTCACTGAAAAGCGTCGATAACACCTTGTTGTTGATTCAGATGGTTGCCGCGCGGATGGGCATCGCTGCGCTACCGCACTGGGTGGTGGAGAGTTTTGAACGCCAGGGTCTGGTGGTCACCAAAACCCTGGGCGAAGGCTTGTGGAGCCGACTGTACGCCGCCGTGCGCGATGGCGAGCAGCGTCAGCCGATTACAGAAGCGTTTATTCGCTCAGCGCGCAATCACGCCTGCGATCATCTGCCGTTTGTGAAGAGCGCGGAGCGACCCACTTACGATGCACCCACAGTGAGGCCAGGATCACCAGCGCGCCTGTAATAAACGTTGGCCAGTGCGGCTGTTGGTGCCAGATAGCCAGGTTAACCAACAGCCCTGCCGGAACGTGCATATTATTCATAATGCCCAGCGTTCCGGCGTCCACCTGCGTCGCGCCGTAGTTCCACATAAAGTAGCCAATTCCGGAGGCCACCACGCCAAGAAACACCAGAATGCCCCATTGCAGCGTGGTTTGCGGCATTTTCTGCGCATTTCCCAGCAAAAACCATGCAATCACTGCCACCAGAAACGCGCCAAGATAGAACCACGCAAAGGCGTTATGCTGTGGCATCGGACGAGTTTCCATCAGGCGTTTGTAACCCACCATGCCGATGGCAAAAGTGATATTGGAGAGTTGCACCAGCAGCAGGCCAGTCCAGAAGTGGTCGGTGACCTGATCATAGCGAATAATCCCGGCACCAATCACCGCCAACAAGGCGCTAAAAGCATAACCCCAGCGCAGACGGCGCTTACTCATGATGTCATAAATCAGCGTGATGTAGAGCGGCGTCAGTACGGTGAACAGCAACAGTTCGGAGACCGTCAGGTAGAGATAGGCGCGAAAACTCAGCATATACATCACGCCAAGCTGCATCGCGCCCACCAGCATATACAGACCGACCGTTTTCAGGCTATTGCCACGGGTACGCAGAAACGGCAGAAACACGAGTGCCGCCAGGCCAACGCGCACCAGCACTGCAAAATAGCTATCGACGTGCCCCGCAAGGTACTCGCCATAAAAGCTAAAGGAGAAGGCCCACAGAATCGTGGTGATGATAAGTAGCGCCACAATGGAAAACTCTTTGATTAACGAGTATCCATTGTAGCGAAGTATCAGGTTGACAACTGTTTAATATTTGCTCAAGTGTGTGCGTTTTTACTCATCGTCCAACGTTACCCGCTGCAACGAAAAGTAGTTGATTAATAATGGATTCACGCGCGCTCTCCACGCTCAGATTGCAGTACTCGGGGTCGAGAGCCAGTTTCATAAAAGGCGCGTGCCAGTCTTGTTCTCTTTTTTCAAAAACCACTTCAGCGACTTTATAGCCCGTCCAGCTACGATACAAATGCAAAACGTTATTCTCAAAATAGATAAACCATTTGTATTCCATCGCTGGAGGAATAAACCCCATTTCCAGATTACGCATTTGCGCTTCATCTAACGTCAAATTAAGCTCAACCCTCTGCCAGTCAACGGTAAATGCTTTGAGGTTATTCCAGCTTTGCTTCGTCGCTTTTGTCATGCGTATTCCCTGCCTGGTTTTTAAGTGCTCTCCCGCAATCAACGTAATGCGGGAGAGGCTGGCATTAACTGAGATAGAGTTTACGCAGATAATGCGGTACCGCGTCGTCGGCGTTAGTACCAATCACTTCCAGCTCCGGATGCAGATCTTTCAGCCGTTGGTGCGCGCTGCCCATAATGCAGCCTTTACCCGCCATCGACAGCATTTCGGCGTCGTTCATCCCGTCACCAAACGCAATACAATCCTGCAGGCTGTAGCCCAGTTTCTTCGCCACCGCTTCCAGCGCATGGCCTTTCGACACGCCGCCTGCCATCACTTCCAGACAGGTTAGGGTAGAGAAGCTGACGTTGACGCGATCGCCCCAGCGAGCGTTGATTGCCTGCTCCAGCGGCAGCAGTTGTTCATGAGAATCACAGGTGAAGAACACTTTGCTGACGCCTTCCGGCTCCAGTAATCCTGGCTCATACAGCGCATATTTGAAAACCGCCTCTTTAAAAAAGCGCATCTCTTCCGGGCGGTGGCGATTCATAAACCATTCGTCGTCGCGATAAACGTTAGTAATGATGTCCGGGTTGTCGTTGACCACGCCAAACAGATTGCTGGCAATGTCGCGATCCAGGTTATGAGCAAAAATCAGATTGCCATCCAGATCGTGAACGCGCGCGCCATTGGAGGTAATCATGTAAGACTTAATCTCCAGATTATCGCGAATTTGCCCTACATCAACGTGGTGGCGACCGGTCGCAAACACAAAGTTAATGCCGCGCGCGGTGAGCAGCTTCAGAGTTTCTTTGGCGTAAGGGGATAACGTATGGTCGGGAGAAAGTAACGTGCCATCTAAATCAGACGCAACAACCTGGTACATAAGAAATTTAAACCTCTGTAGAGCGGTTTCCGCTGGGTGAGTTATGCCTGTTGAAAAAATCAACAATGGCGTGGAGCGCGACTGAGCGCATTGCGTCCTTTTCAAAAAGGATCTCATGGTACGCACCTTTAATTACCAGCGGTCGTCCCCCTTCGACAGGATGGCCCGCAGCGGTGCGGAGTTCACAAAAACGGTCGTGCATGCGGTTATCCACCACGCGTTCCTCTTCAGCCTGTAAGAGAAGCGTTGGCGTAGCGTCATCACCCGCTCCGGCTAACACCTGTTCGCCAGCCAGAATACTTTCGCGTACCCAATGGTAGGTCGGCCCACCGACGCGAATCGTTGGGTCATCAGCATAGAAGCGTAAGTTACGTCGATATCGCTGTCTGCTGTGGGTCAGTACGTTGATAGCAAACGGCAACGCGCGCCAGCGCCCGGTGCCTATTGCATAGCCATCACGGAAACGTGGATGCGCTTCGGCCCAGTTAAGGATCTGCCGCGCCATAAATGACGGCATACGAATCACGATCCCAAACATTGGCGCAGTTAGCGCAATGGCGTCACATACACCTGGATGGCGTTGCAGAAATAACGTGGAGATCGCACCGCCCATCGAATGTGCCAGTATATAGCGCTTACGCCACGGACCGGGCTGGACCTCCTGTTGCCAGAATGCCGCCAGATCATCAACATAATCATTAAAGCGATTAACATGCCCAAGATGCGGATCGGCTAACAGGCGACCGGAACGTCCCTGCCCGCGATGGTCGATGATTAAGACATCAAACCCCAAATGGAACAGGTCGTAGGCCAGTTCCGCATATTTTACGTAGCTCTCAATACGCCCCGGGCAGATGACTATCACCCGGTCATGGTGCTGTGCGCGAAAACGGACAAAGCGCACCGGAATGTCATCTACACCAGTAAACTCTGCTTCATCACGCTGACGCCAGAAATCAGTCAGCGGTCCCATGGTAAAAGCAGCAAACGCGTTTTCTCTTGTTTCCCAGTCTTTTTGCTGCTGAAACATCGGGTAATCTGCCTCTTAAACCACGTAAAATCGTTTTTTTAAGCGTGTCTGACACAACGCTGCGACAGTAGCGTATTGTGGCACAAAAATAGACACACCGGGAGTTCATCATGACCTTAGAATGGTGGTTTGCCTACCTGCTAACATCAATCATTTTAAGCCTGTCGCCAGGCTCTGGTGCAATCAACACCATGACCACCTCGCTCAACCACGGTTATCGTGGTGCGATGGCGTCTATTGCTGGGCTTCAGACCGGACTGGCGATTCATATTGTGCTGGTTGGTGTGGGGTTGGGTACGCTATTTTCCCGCTCAGTGATTGCGTTTGAAGTGTTGAAGTGGGCAGGAGCAGCTTATTTGATTTGGCTGGGTATCCAGCAGTGGCGTGCTGCTGGCGCAATTGATCTTAAATCGCTGGCCTCTACTCAATCGCGCCGACATTTGTTCCAACGCGCAGTGTTTGTGAATCTCACCAATCCCAAAAGTATTGTGTTTCTGGCAGCACTTTTTCCACAATTCATCATGCCGCAACAGCCGCAAGTTATGCAGTATGTAGTGCTCGGCGTCACCACCATTGTGGTCGATATTATTGTGATGATCGGTTACGCCACCCTCGCCCAACGGATCGCGTTATGGATAAAAGGGCCGAAACAGATGAAGGCATTGAATAAGATTTTCGGCTCGTTGTTTATGCTGGTGGGAGCGCTGTTAGCATCGGCGAGACATGCGTGAAAAATAATGTCGGATGCGGCGTAAACGCCTTATCCGACTTACTCTGATGAAGCGTTTGGCATCAACGAGAAATAATCAAATGAATGCCAAATCCGGCAAATAACGCCCCGGCAAAACCATCAATCCACTTCGCCAGACGTTGATAACCACGGCGCATTTGCGGCAGGGCAAACAGGCTGGCAACGACGGTAAACCACGCCAGTGTTTCGATAATAATCAACGCGAAAATGCCCCAGCGCTCAGTGGTGCCGACGTTATCGCCGACAAACAATGAGAATACCGAACCAAAGTAGATAATCGCTTTCGGATTGGCGAGATTAGTCAGTAAGCCTTTGAGGAAACTACGCCCGCTTTTCGCCAGCTCGACCTGTGGCGCAGGCGCAGAAACGACCTCTTTTTTCAGTGCGCTACGCAGCATCTGGTAACCCATCCAGCAGAGATACAGGCCACCGCCAACCATAATCAGCGTATGCAGCCAGGCCATTTTTTCGATAATCAAATGCAGGCCAAGCAACGCGACTCCCGCCCAAACCATTACGCCGCAGGTAATGCCCAGCACGCCCATCATCGCTTCTTTGCGCGAACGGCTAACGGCAGTCTGGGAGACAAAAAAGAAATCGGGACCGGGGCTCATAAGCGCCACGATATGAACCATGGCGACGGTGAGGAATAACATCAACATACAATTGACTCGCGGGGAAATCGTTTACGGAGTCTTCATCCTGGCATTTTTTTATGCTGCTGACTACTCTTCGTCATCGCCATCGACATGCGCACGGATAAGTGCCATAAACGGTTTGCCAAAGCGTTCCAGCTTGCGCATCCCAACGCCGTTAACGCTGAGCATTTCGCTGGCGGTGATTGGCATCTGTTCCGCCATCTCAATCAAGGTCGCGTCGTTAAACACCACGTACGGCGGGACATTGCTTTCATCAGCAATGGATTTACGCAGTTTGCGTAATTTGGCGAACAGTTTGCGATCGTAATTGCCACCGAACGATTTCTGCATCGCTTTCGGTTTGAGCGCCACAATACGCGGCACGGCAAGTTGTAAAGAGGATTCGCCGCGCAACACCGGGCGCGCGGCCTCTGTCAGTTGTAGGGCAGAATGCTGCGCAATATTTTGCGTCACCAGGCCGAGGTGAATCAGCTGGCGGATCACGCTGACCCAATGTTCATGGCTTTTATCACGGCCCATGCCATAGACTTTCAGTTTGTCATGACCATAGTCGCGGATTCGCTGGTTATTCGCACCGCGAATCACTTCCACTACATAGCCCATACCAAAACGCTGATTCACACGACCAATGGTGGAAAGCGCAATCTGCGCATCGGTTGAACCATCGTACTGTTTTGGCGGATCGAGACAGATATCGCAGTTCCCGCACGGCTCCTGCCGCCCTTCGCCAAAGTAATTCAGCAGCACCAGACGACGACAGGTTTGCGCTTCGGCAAACGCGCCCATCGCATTGAGTTTATGACGTTCGATATCCTGCAACTGCCCCTGCGGCTTCTCTTCCAGGCAACGGCGCAGCCACGCCATATCCGCTGGATCGTAAAACAGCATCGCTTCCGCGGGCAGGCCATCACGCCCGGCGCGTCCGGTTTCCTGATAATAGGATTCGATATTGCGCGGAATATCAAAGTGGACCACGAAGCGGACGTTTGGTTTATTGATGCCCATGCCGAACGCCACCGTCGCCACCACAATTTGCAGGTCATCGCGCTGGAATTTTTCCTGCACGTCCGCACGGACATCGTTTTCAAGCCCGGCGTGATAAGCCGCTGCGCTGATACCCTTGCTTTGCAGACGCGCTGCGGTGTCTTCTACTTTCGCACGACTATTACAGTAAATAATCCCCGACTTACCGCGTTGTTCCTGCACGTAGCGCATCAGCTGATCGAGAGGTTTGAACTTCTCCATCAGCATGTAGCGAATATTCGGGCGATCAAAACTGCTGATTTGAATCAGCGGATCGTTCAGCCCCAGCAGGCGCACGATATCCTGCCGCGTGGTGTCGTCGGCGGTGGCAGTCAGCGCCATAAACGGCAGCGTCGGAAAACGCTGACGCAGCTGACCGAGGGCAGCGTATTCCGGGCGGAAATCGTGGCCCCATTGGGAGATACAGTGCGCTTCATCAACGGCTAATAACACCGGATTCCAGTGCGCCAGATGCTCAAGAAAGTTATCCAGCATCAGGCGTTCCGGCGCGATATACAGCAGGCGGATTTGCCCGGTGCGGCAGCCTGTCATTACTTCAAGCTGCTGCTCGCGGGTTTGCGTCGAGTTAAGGCACGCCGCCGCCACGCCGTTGGCCTGTAGCTGATCCACCTGATCTTTCATCAACGAAATCAGTGGTGAAACAACTACGGTAAGACCGTTTAGCAGTAAGGCAGGAATTTGATAGCAAAGGGATTTTCCGCCACCAGTGGGCATGACGACCAGGCAATCGCGACCGGAAAGTACGGTGTCGATAATCTCTTCCTGGCCGGGGCGAAACTGTTGGTAGCCAAAGGTTTCTTGTAAAACCTGTTTAGCTCCGGACTCCAGATTCAACACTTCCGCCTGCGCCACATTAACCCCGATTGCCTGAAATAAAAACAGGCGCTATTTTCAGCGCCTGCGCGAGAAACTGCAATGCTTTTAGTCTCTGAGAGGGTAATCCTGGATGCTGGATTCCAGTTTTGCCTTTCAATCAACTCACATTAGAACAAGTCGTTCAGCATAACCCCCACACCCACACGGGTCTGGTTAAAGTTATAGTCGATGAGCGATTCGCCATAACCGCTGTAAAACTGGGTATAAAGGCGCACATGCCTGGTGATCGGGTAACTTAAGCCTAACTCCGCACCACCGTAACCGGTGTTCCAGTTGTACTGTCCTTTCGCACTCAGCACCGCATCACCCAGGTGATAGCCGATTTTAAGCTGGTAGTAACCCATATATTTGGTGATATCTGGGTTATCGTCAGTATTCCCCACCACATACCACGGCTTCACCTCTACCAGCCAGTTACCGTTTTCTGCCATCAGACGGGTATAAAGGCGGTTCCAGCTGCGGGAAGTCGGGTCTGAACGCCCGTTAGAGTCGTGGTTATAACCCATCTCCACATCGCGCAGCGTCCAGCCAGCAAAGCGGTAATCTGTGGCAAAACCAAGGAACAATTGCGGTTCGTAGTTGGTTTCACGAAACGGTGAAGACTCTTCGCTATTGGACAGTTGCCACCAGGATTTTTGCGTGTAAGAAGCTCCCAACACCGAATTTGGCCCCAATATTCCGCGCCACAGCGGAAATGCCAGGCTCAACTGGAATTTCACTTCATCCTTACGCGCGTTTTCCGCCCAGTCATAACTGGCGATCGCTTCTTTGTTCAGATCGCTGGTTTGGGTGTAGATGAGGTAGTTGGTGTCATAAGGATAGAGCGTGAAAGGATTGTCATGCTCCTGCAGCATATTCGCAATAATACTGCCACGCACCGCAGGCGCGTCATGCACCTCTTTTACCGTTGCCTCTTGCGCATACACTGCCATTGGCAACATAAACACCGGCAACAACCAGCCCTGCAGAGTCCGCATCGGTCGTGTTCTCCGTAACGAATTATTGATTAGATGAATATTTTTCTGCGGGCTATTTTACATACTTAACTCCTTTGCCGTTAGTTATCCCTTCCTAAAGTAGAAACCAACAAAAAAGAAGCATAAAATCAACATTTCATTAACTAATGAAGTGTAAGGATGATATGTCTGCCGTACTGACCGCTGAACAAGCCCTGAAATTAGTGGGTGAGATGTTTGTTTATCACATGCCATTTAACCGCGCATTGGGGATGGAACTGGAGCGTTACGAAAAAGAGTTCGCACAGCTGGCCTTTAAAAATCAGCCAATGATGGTGGGTAACTGGGCGCAAAGCATTTTGCACGGCGGGGTCATTGCGTCGGCGCTGGATGTCGCCGCAGGTCTGGTGTGCGTGGGAAGTACCTTAACCCGCCACGAAACCATCAGTGAAGATGAACTACGCCAGCGGCTATCGCGGATGGGGACCATTGATCTTCGCGTCGATTATCTGCGCCCAGGCAGGGGCGAGCGTTTTACTGCTACCAGTAGTCTGTTGCGTGCAGGCAATAAAGTCGCCGTCGCCCGCGTTGAATTACACAATGAAGATCAGCTTTATATTGCCAGTGCCACCGCCACCTATATGGTAGGTTGATAACGTAAAAGCAGGTAAACTGCTGTTACCAATTAAAAATGAGTATTCCCGATGGATGCAAAACAAACGCGGCAGGGCGTATTACTCGCTCTTGCCGCTTATTTTATTTGGGGTATTGCGCCAGCGTACTTCAAGCTGATTTACTACGTGCCCGCCGATGAGATCCTGACGCATCGCGTGATCTGGTCGTTTTTCTTTATGGTGGTGCTGATGAGCATCTGCCGCCAGTGGTCTTATTTAAAAACGCTAATTCAGACGCCACAGAAAATTTTTATGCTGGCCGTCTCTGCCGTACTGATTGGCGGCAACTGGCTACTGTTTATCTGGGCGGTGAACAATCACCATATGCTGGAAGCGAGCCTCGGTTATTTTATTAACCCACTGGTGAATATAGTGCTGGGAATGATTTTCCTCGGCGAGCGATTCCGCCGGATGCAATGGCTGGCGGTGATTCTGGCGATATGTGGTGTGTTGGTCCAGCTCTGGACTTTTGGTTCACTGCCAATCATCGCGCTGGGGCTGGCGTTTAGTTTTGCCTTCTACGGCCTGGTACGCAAGAAAATTGCCGTTGAAGCGCAAACCGGAATGTTAATCGAAACCATGTGGCTGCTGCCCGTGGCGGCGATTTACCTGTTTGCTATTGCCGACAGCTCAACCAGCCATATGGGGCAAAACCCGATGTCGCTGAATTTACTGCTGATCGCCGCCGGTATTGTCACCACCGTTCCACTGTTGTGTTTTACTGCGGCTGCGACACGCCTGCGTCTCTCAACGTTAGGCTTTTTTCAGTACATTGGCCCGACGCTGATGTTCCTGCTGGCTGTGACGTTTTATGGTGAAAAACCGGGTGCCGATAAGATGGTGACCTTCGCCTTTATTTGGGTGGCGCTGGCAATTTTTGTGATGGATGCGATTTATACGCAGCGTAGAACGTCCAAATAAAAAATAAATATATTCTGAAAAAATATGCCGACTCTTGCATGAGAGTGGGCATATTGCCATGCTGACAGGAGACTCACACAAGGATGTAAAATTTATGTTGCGTATATTTATCCCAACATCTAACGGTAAGATTTCCAGACGTCGTTATATATTTTCATTTATTTTAATAAATTTCATTTTTGCCTTTCTTATTATCTTTTTTAACGATGGGGACGCAGGTTTTCTTGTTATTGTCTCTACCATCGCACTCCATTATCTCGTCATCAACATGAATTGCCAACGACTCCGTGATAGTGGTTTCATATATATAAAAACTTATGTTTTTGGTACATTAGCAGTATATATCATCTCTATCATCACAATGATAGCCGAACATTTTGATTGTTCAGGCAATGGTTCGATGATTTTTTTGATTTGTTATTTTTCCACTTTCAGTATGCTAATGCTTGCACCTACTGATTCATCAAAACAATAGTTATGGAGTATTTATGAGTAAGGAATATATGAACGATGGTTCATTAAGTGAAAAATGGAAATACCGATTTAACTTTTATGATCAACATGGCTTTCCTGGATTCTGGGGGGCAACACCAGAATATAAAGCAGCATTTAAAACATTAAAAGTAAGACAACGATTAACTATTCAAATGAATTTCATTGCTTTCTTCTGTTCCTAGATCTATTTATTTGTTCTGGGATTATGGAAAAAAGCAATTATAGTTCTATTACTTGGCATTCTATCTCTATTTGTTGGTGCACTAATTGGCGTTAACATTCTGGGAATTGCCGTAGCAGCCTATGTTGCTGTTAACACGAACAAATGGTTTTATGAGAAAGAGGTAAAAGGGTTAAATACCTGGAGCCTTTGAATAACAGGTGGCTTAGCCAGGCTAAGCCACCGCTCTCGTTTTTTACAACCAGTTCTTCCGCTTAAAGTACAAATACGGTGCCAGGCCCGCGAGGATCATAAAGATAATCGCGCCTGGGTAGCCGAAGCTCCACTTCAGTTCCGGCATAAACTCAAAGTTCATCCCGTAGCTGGAAGCGACCAGCGTCGGTGGCAGGAACACCACGGATACCACCGAGAAGATTTTGATGATGCGGTTCTGCTCGATATTGATAAAGCCCATCGCCGCCTGCATCAGGAAGTTCACCTTCTGGAACAGGGATTCGTTATGCGGCAGCAGGGATTCGATATCTCGCAGGATTTCACGCGCCTGCTCCAGTTGCCCACCCGGTAAGCGTGCTTTACGTACCAGGAAGTTGAGCGCGCGCTGGGTATCCATCAGACACAGGCGAACTTTCCAGCCGATATCTTCCAGTTCCGCCAGCGTGGAGAGCGCCTCGTCGTACTCATCGCCCTGATGCCCTTCCATAATTACCCGGCTCAACTGCTCCAGGTCGCTGTAGATATTTTCAATTTCATCTGCCAACTGTTCGATTTTGGTTTCGAACAGATCCAGCAGCAGCTCGTAGGCGTTACCGTCCACCATTGACTGGCTACGGGCACGCATACGATACAGACGAAAAGCGGGCAGTTCACGCTCACGCAGAGTAAACAGACGACCATCACGGATGGTAAATGCCACAGTGGAGTTACCGGCGTGATCTTCCGCATCTTCAAAGAAGAAGAAGGAGTGAATATGCAGGCCGTCATCGTCTTCAAAGAAACGTGCCGATGCTTCGATGTCTTCCAGTTCCGGGCGGGTTGCCAGGCTCTGGCCAAGTTCAGATTGTACGCGCAGTCGCTCGTCGTCGTCCGGTTCGACAAGATCAATCCATACTGCATTTACAAGGGGTTGTGACTCTTCGACTTCCAGCCGGGTCAGTCGGTTATTTTCCAGTTGAAATGCGCTCAGCATGACCGGGACTCCCAATGCTTAAAATATCGGACAGTTCGGTGGGCACACAGAAACAAATTGGGTTTCAGACCATTAAACAGCCTGACTCAGCGCGACGGGAAAAATTGAGGTCGCTGACAACCGCTAAGGCTATCAGCAAAAAGGGATAGCCTTAGGAGTTGATCCTGGATGACAGGATAATGAGCCAGTATCTACTGGGTGTGTCCAAGGCGAATGTCCTCTTAGAGTGATCGTGCGCGCATGTTACGCCAGCAAAATTTTGCCGTCAACACGCAACAGAACACCACAGAACAATAGTTGAACTTCGCGCTTTTTGGTACTCGTCAAGGTCGCTAACAGGATAAAAAAATCCCACATCCAGGACCTATAATGGCGCATCGGCTACTCATTGGTAAAGGAATGATCACCTTGAATCTCAAACGGATTTTTCTCGCCCTCACCTTACTTCCCTTGTTTGCTGTTGCCGCTGATGATTGCGCACTATCAGATCCGACACTGACCATACAGGCGTATACCGTTAATCCTCAAACAGAGCAGGTGAAAATGTACTGGCAAAAAGCCAATGGCGAAGCGTGGGAAACGTTACATGCGCTGCTGACGGATATTAATAGTCAGGGTCAGGTGCAAATGGCGATGAACGGCAGCATATATGATGAAAGCTATGCGCCGCTCGGTTTGTACATCGAAAACGGTCAGCAGAAGGTGGCGTTAAATCTCGCTTCAGGTGAAGGGAATTTCTTTATCCGTCCTGGCGGTGTGTTTTATGTCGCGGGAGATAAAGTCGGCATCGTTCGTCTGGATGCCTTTAAAACCAGTAAAGAGATTCAGTTCGCGGTGCAGTCAGGGCCAATGTTGATGGAAAACGGCGTCATTAATCCGCGTATTCATCCCAACGTCGCCTCACGCAAAATTCGTAACGGTGTTGGGATTAATAAACAAGGGAACGCCGTGTTTTTGTTGAGCCAGCAGGTGACAAATTTTTATGATTTTGCCTGTTATGCCAAAACGAAACTGAACGTTGAGCAACTGCTTTATCTTGATGGCACGATTTCACATATGTATGTGAAAGGCGGGGCAATCCCGTGGCAACGCTATCCTTTTGTTACCATGATTTCCGTCGAGCAGAAAAGTTAAAACAACCGTTTTGTGTCACTGAATATGGTGCAGATGCCGGATGCGGCGTAAACGCCTTACCCGGCCTACATGACATTGCAATTTATTGAATCTACATGATTTTGTAGGCCGGATAAGGTGCGCAGCACCGCATCCGGCAACGTTATACCGTCTCCAGCCGGGCGTAAGCCGCCACCAGCCATTTAATACCCTGGCCCTGAAATGCCACCTGCAAACGACTATGTTCGCCGCTGCCTTCCATATTGACGATAGTCCCTTCACCAAACTTGGCGTGTCGTACGCGCTGGCCGAGTTTGTAACCGCTGTCGTTCTCAACCATCGGCGTACCCATACGCTGATGGCTGACCGGGCGGCTTACCGTAGCGCGTAAACGCACCTCTTCCACACACTCTTCCGGCAACTCGCCAATAAAACGCGACGGGCGATGGTAAACCTCTTTGCCATACAGACGCCGGGTTTCCGCGTAGGTCAGCGTCAGTTTCTGCATCGCGCGGGTTACGCCAACGTAGGCCAGACGGCGTTCTTCTTCCAGACGCCCGCCTTCATCCAGCGACATCTGGCTTGGGAACATCCCCTCTTCCATACCGACAATAAACACCTGCGGGAATTCCAGACCTTTCGCCGAGTGTAGCGTCATCAGCTGTACCGCATCCTGCCAGGTATCCGCCTGCCCTTCACCTGCTTCCAGTGCCGCATGGGAGAGGAATGCCTGCAGCGGCATTAAATCTTCGTCTTCTTCGTTGTAGCTGAACTGGCGCGTTGCCGTCACCAGTTCCTCTAAGTTTTCAATACGCGTCTGACCTTTTTCGCCCTTCTCCTGCTCGTACATGGTGCGCAGGCCGGAGTCTTTAATGACCCGGTCAGTCTGTACATGTAGCGGCATATCGGCAGTTTCTTGCGCTAAGGCGTCGATCAGTTCCATAAACCGCTGCAAGGCGCTGGCAGCACGCCCGGCGAGCGCTTTTTCCTGCAACAGCTCACGGCACGCCTGCCACAGTGTTAACTGGCGATCGCGCGATGTCTGACGTACCACGTCCAGCGTCCGGTCACCAATACCCCGCGTTGGCGTATTGACCACACGCTCAAAGGCCGCGTCGTCGTTACGGTTGGCAATCAGGCGTAAATACGAGAGCGCATCTTTGATTTCCTGGCGTTCGAAGAAGCGCATCCCGCCGTAAATACGGTACGGCATACTCGCCTGCAACAGTGCTTCTTCCAGCACGCGCGACTGGGCGTTGCTGCGGTAGAGAATGGCGCACTCGGCGAGCGCCCCGCCGTTGTCCTGCCAGGTCTTGATGCGGTTAACAACAAAACGCGCTTCGTCGAGTTCGTTAAAAGCGCAATAGAGGGAAATCGGCTCACCGTCCGCGCCATCGGTCCACAACTTTTTACCCAAACGCCCGTTGTTGTTTTCAATCAGGGCGTTCGCCGCGCTCAGGATATTGCTGGTAGAGCGGTAGTTTTGCTCCAGACGGATAGTTTCGGCACCGGGGAAATCATTGAGGAAACGCTGAATATTCTCCACCTGCGCCCCGCGCCAGCCGTAGATTGACTGGTCGTCATCGCCAACGATCATCACTTTGCCAGTATCGCCCGCCAGCAGGCGGATCCACGCATACTGAATGTTGTTGGTATCCTGGAATTCGTCTACCAGGATATTGGTAAAACGTTCGCGGTAGTGTTGCAGGATATGCGGCTTGTTAAGCCACAGTTCGTGGGCGCGTAGCAGTAGTTCAGCGAAGTCTACCAGGCCCGCGCGGTCGCACGCTTCCTGATACGCCTGGTACACCTTCTGCCAGGTCTGCTCCACCGGATTACCGTAGCTTTGAATATGATGCGGACGAAGGCCTTCATCTTTCTGGCTGTTGATGTACCACATTGCCTGGCGCGGCGGCCACTGCTTCTCGTCGAGGTTCATGGCTTTGATCAGACGCTTAAGCAGGCGCAGCTGGTCTTCGCTGTCGAGGATCTGGAAATCCTGCGGCAGGTTGGCGTCCATATGGTGCGCACGCAGCAGACGGTGTGCCAGCCCGTGGAAAGTGCCGACCCACATACCGCCCTGGCTGGTGCCCATCAGTTGCCCGATACGATGGCGCATTTCCGCCGCCGCTTTGTTGGTAAATGTCACCGCCATAATCGAGTACGGCGAGCAGTTTTCCACGCTCATCAGCCAGGCGATACGATGCACCAGTACGCGCGTCTTACCACTGCCCGCGCCCGCCAGCACCAGAAGGTTGCTGCGTGGCGCGGCCACCGCTTCGCGCTGTTTGTCATTAAGGCTGTCGAGCAGGTAAGAAACGTCCATTGGCACCGCCGCGTAAAAATAGGTTGGGCGGAGAAGCGCAACGCCCTCCGCCAAAAAGCTGGGTATATATACAGATTTGCTGATTATATCAGCGAGGTCAGAGATGCCAACCGGGAAATTTCCAGATGCGGGAGTAAACGGCTGTCCCAGGTTTGCATCAGATCGCCATTTTCCGGTCTGATCCAACAGGCCTGCATTCCGCTGCGAATTGCCCCACCCACGTCAGTGGTGAGATCGTCCCCGACATGTAAGATTTCACCGATCGGCACGTTGAGTTTTTCCGCCGCCAGGAAGTACATATCGCTGAACGGTTTCGAGCGCCCGTGCGGACCAGCGCGCAGCACAAACTCAAAATAATGCCCCAAACCAAACAGCTCCGGCTGGGCGTTACCGTTGGTGATCGCCACCAGCGGCCATTTCTTCGCCAGCTGTTTTAAGGTGTCGTGCGTTTGCTGCGGAACGTCGATCCGGCTACGCCATTTGGCAAAGTTGATCATTGCCGCGTGTGCGCCTGCACTGGCTTCTTCTGCGCTCAGCCCGGCGTCGAGCATCGCTTGTTCTATTGAGCGAAAACGCCAGCGCGTCACATCATGATAAATCTCGGGTTCCGCTTCCCGTACCGCCTGACGCAGACGTTGCAGATCTTCATTCTGGAAGCTGCGCAGCGCCGGATGGTAATTTTGCACAAAGGTAAGCGCCTCCTGCTCAGTGCGCAAAATCACCGGACGGTTATCGTAAAGGGTATCATCCAGGTCAAAGGTGAGCGCCGAGATGCGCCCCAAAGGCCGGTAAAAACGCATTATTTCCCCCGTTTGGCGCGTGGATGCGCCGCATCGTACACCGAGGCAAGGTGTTGAAAATCAAGATGAGTATAGATTTGCGTGGTAGAGAGATTGGCATGACCCAGCAGCTCCTGCACACCACGAAGATCACCGCTCGACTCCAGCATATGCGTAGCGAACGAGTGACGTAATTTATGCGGGTGAACGTGATTATTCAGCCCTTGTTTTATGCCCCATTCGGCAAAGCGTTTCTGCACATTACGCGCAGAGATACGCTTGCCCAGTTTCGACAGAAAAAGCGCGTCGTCTTCGCTACCAAACAGGTCGCGCAAATCAAGCCAGTGCTCAATCCACGCCACAGCGTTGCGACCAATCGGCAGGCGGCGCTCTTTGCTGCCTTTCCCCATCACCCACACTTCACCGGACTCCAGGTCGAGGTGTTTGATATCGAGCCCCACCAGCTCGGAAAGACGCAGACCCGCGCCGTACATCACTTCCAGCATTGCCCGATCGCGCACGGCGAGGGGATCGTTGATATCAATATCCAGCAGCCGATTTATATCATCGACGTCGATATTTTTCGGCAGATGACGCGGCGCTTTCGGTGCCGAAACACCTTTCGCCGGGTTGGCTTTAAGTTCGTTCTGGCTGACCAACCAGTCAAAAAAGCTACGTAGCGCAGAGAGGCGTAATGCGAGGCTTGCCGCACCCAGCCCTTTACGGCGACTGCGTACAGCGAAATTGCGCACCATCGCCGCATCACATTGCTGCCAGCTTTGCAGGCCGTTTTCGCTGGCAAAATTGATGATCGCCTCAAGTTGGCGCTGGTAGTTAAGCAGGGTTATCGGGCTAAGCTGACGCTCCACGCTCAGATAACGTAGGTAGCGTTCTACATCGGTGTGTAAATCGGTCATACGCGTTCAATCCAACGCTCCAGAAGCTCCGGCAACATCAGCGCAATTTCATGAAGTAACTGCGTTCCCTGCCCTTGTTGATAGTGACTGGCATCGCGGCTGGTGAACAGCACGACACCCAAATCAGCATCGCTTCCCAGCATCGACATCGCCACCGATCCCACCGCTTTCGCTTCCGGTAGCACCACCAGCAGCTCCGGTCCGTTAAGCGGCCCAAGATAGTGCTGTTCCTGCCCCAGACGCTGAATACGCAGCGGTTCGAAAGACTGACGGCTTAATGCGAGATGAGTGTGGTTCGACGGCGCACCTAAGCGCCAGCGATCCGGAAACAGGCGCAGACTCGCACCTGCCAGGCCGAGATCGCGCGCCCAGCGGTGAAAACGCATCAGCATATCGTCGAGACTGCTGGCGGCGGTGAGACTACGCTGCAGGTAAAGTAAGCGATAGAACAAGCCTTCGTTGGCGATAGCCTGTTCCATCAACAGCGCCATGTTCTCTTCCAGAACATGAATATGATGACGTGCGCGGGCCATGTGCCACTCGACCAACGAAACGGTGCCGCGTACCGGATGCGGCACACGTATCGCTTCTACTGCGCGCGCATTGCGGATAAAAAACTCAGGATTTTTAATCAGATAATCGACAACCGCCCGGTCATCTAGCTCCGTGAGTGTTTCCTGTAGTTCTTCCCCTGGTTGCTTCATAGATGAATAAATCCGTCGTAGACATGTACCGCCGGCCCCGTCATATATAACGGGTGACCCGGACCTTTCCAGGCGATATCAAGACGACCGCCGGGGAGTTCCACGCGTACTTCTTCGGCCAGCAAACCTTGCTGAATCCCTACCGCCACCGCCGCACACGCGCCGCTGCCGCAGGCCTGGGTTTCTCCTGCCCCACGCTCATAAACGCGTAAACGAATATGTTCGCGTTTAACCACTTGCATAAAACCGATATTGGCGCGCTCCGGAAAACGTTCGTGGCTTTCCAGAACAGGACCAAGCGTTTCTACCGCCGCAGTATCAACATCATCAACCTGAATCACGCAGTGCGGATTTCCCATCGACACCACGCCGCATAAGATTGTCTGCTCGGCGGCGCGCATAATATAGGTCTTTTCCGCTTTGTTAGCGCGAAATGGCACGGCAGAAGGTTCGAAGTTGGGCTCGCCCATATTGACGCGCACCAGATCATCATCGGTGACGGTCAGAACCATCCGCCCGTTGGCGGTGCTGACGCGGATATCGCGCTTATTGGTCAGCCCTTTCAGGCGCACAAAACGGGCAAAGCAGCGTGCGCCGTTGCCACACTGCGCCACTTCACTGCCATCAGCATTGAAAATGCGATAGTGGAAATCCAGTTCCGGATCATACGGTGGCTCAACCACCAGCAGTTGGTCAAACCCTACCCCCAGGTGCCGATCCGCCAGGCGACGAATCAGTTCCGGTGAAAAAAAGACATTCTGCGTTACCGCGTCGACGACCATAAAATCGTTGCCAAGGCCATGCATTTTCGAGAACTGCATCATTTACTCCAATCACGCGGGTACAGAAACTGACCTTTAGTAATTCACCTGGGATGGGCCATCGCCAGTGGCGCGGTCGTTTTTATCCGGCACCGTGGATTGCGTTTGCGTCTCTACCGGTTTGGTCGGTGGCGGTGCGTTTTTATCTGCAGGCGGGAAATAGAGCGGACCTTTCAGACCGCAGCCCGTCAGGCTGAAGAGAGTAAGTAATACAGTGAGTGCCTTAAACACGTTTTTCATTATGGATTGCCTGTAAAGTTCATCGCTTTCTGCTTTCTATCATCGCAGGAGAAGACGTAAAAGCAAGCGTTTAGCGACTCTTTATGAAGTCTGAAAAGTGAGTAAATGCTGCGAGTATAACGCTTACACGTGGGGATTTATGTTTTGCTGGTAGTTTCGTGATCGGCACCTCGCGCCAGGATGGCTTTATGCACTATCGCAATGTGGTTTGTTTGTTGTCTTGTTCGTTATTCTTATCCCCGGCATGGGGATGTCGGCTTTCCGCGCCTGAACATAATATTTACCAGAAACAGGGAAAAGGCGTGGTGTACCTGCGCCCTTATAAAGAAACAAATCTTTCTCTACCTGACGTGAATTACAAGAGTTTGCGTCGTTTACCTAATTTATTAATAGACGCAACAACACAAGATGAATGGAATAAAGAACCACCTCTGACTGATCTAACAACTGACAACCTCTATGAGGGCGCACAAGCCTGGTATCCCCATTACTCCTGGCATAGCGATGGTCGCTATATCCTCTACGCGGGTGAAGTAGTGCAAAATCCTCACGACGCACCACCCGTCGATATCGCCTCATTCAAGGCATGGGGAGATTTTGCCGCGGATAAACACAGTCTCTATTTTGAAGGCAAGCGCACCGATAACAATGGCGGGGGAAATAGCTTAGATATCAAAACACTGCATCAGGTGGAATTCCGGCCTCCCTGGGATCCTGACTTACTGGGGCTGATATTACGTGACGCTAATTTCTTGTATATCAATGGGCATCGCCTCGCAGATCCCGATAGTTTCCGTGTGCTGGCACAAAAGTCATGGGATCAGCGAGGAAAGTTTTCTACCGCGTTTAATCCCTGTGTGGCTATGCCATTTGGCCCCTGGGATACCCTGGCTCGTACACGGACCAAAATCCTGATCAACGGCGAACAGCTTGATGCCGACCCGGACACCTTTTCCGTCGTGCGCTGGATGCCCGGCTCACTCTTGACCTGGCGTGATAAAAACGGGCTACAGCGTAAAGTCCTCGACAAGGAAAATCTGGCGTGGGATGAAGATTTAACAAAGCACTGTCTGGATTTTTCTCTGCTGGAAAAGAAAGTGTTCTGGCGTAAAGGGCCTGCTTGTAAACAGGAAGAAGTACCGGGGCTCGATCCTGAACAGTTCCACCCCATCAGTGATGCTGTCGCCCAGTATCAGGATTCGCTTTATACCATCATCGAAACAGAGTCTGGTGACCGCAAGCTGGAGATCGTAAAACTTGATGATCCCAATCTTATTATCAACAAACGTTTCAACGCCGGGAAACGCCATGGCTATTTACTTACGCGTGCCGAAGGGTGGCCAAACCATTCCGGTTTACACGTGTTTGAATCTGACGGACCGCTGATCTTACTGGATAACCACTCTCCGGATGAACGCGAAGCCCATCTTGATGACCATCCCTTTTTGCGCAGATGGTATGCCCGCGATAACCGCTACGTTTACAGCTTTGATGGCGCGCAGCTCTGGCGATACCGCACCGCGGATCCGAAACAAGTTCGCTTAATCTGGAAGGAACAACATTCGGGATATGGCTATGGCGTAAATTACAAAACGGGATATCTGGACGGAAAAATTACCGATGACGGCGAATTTATTCCTGCCCCGCGCAATGAGGCGACAAAATGAAAGGTCAAATAATCACAGTTGCACTCATCCTGTTGGGGCACACATTTCTGACACCTGCTGTACAGGCCATAGGGTTCGACTATTACAATGATCACGGTGTTATGTCTTACGGTAAAGGTTATGGGGAGGATGAGAAAATTATTGCCCAATTTCCGAAGATGAACAGAGCCGATTTGCGCCTTGTGACAAATATATCCGGGAAGCGGGAGTTAGTGGAAGGCTATATACCCACCGATGAAATAAGCATAAAAAATGAGGAATACCACTGGGTGACAGACGGCCACGTTATTCTCTGGCGTGGCAAAATCGTTAGCAATCCACCGGGAACACCCACTGTCGATATTGCCAGCTTTCAAGCTATGGGCCGCTTCGCGGTCGATAAATATAGCCTCTATTTTGACGGACAGCGCACCGAAAGTAATAGCGGCGCGTCACGTGTTGATCTGGCGACACTAAAAGCTATCGAAGGTAACTCTACCACGCTGGTGGATAGTAAAAATCTCTACTTGTCCGGTCGACGTCAGGGGAGCAGCAGTAATGTTACTGTATTAGAAAAAAGATGGTGGGGTATTAATCCACGTCTTATGAGTGTAAACAGAAATTTGTATTCCAATGATCTGCTTATCCGCAGTGGGCAGAATATTTATTTAAATGGCGTTCACCTTACGGCGAATGCAGACTCATTTGAGATAATTCGCTGGATACCTCATTCACTGCTGGTTTTTCGCGACAATAAGGGTCTGCATCGTTATCCCTTTGGTCAATTATCAGGCAAGGCAATACCCGTAGATGATGACGTCTCTTTTGAAGTAGGGGAAAGTCGCGTTCGCTGGCGTAAACAGCTCACGCCCGACCGTCAGTGGAGCCAGTGGATAGACCTACCAGGTATTGAACCTGAACAATTTCATCTGATTACTGACAATATTGCGCAGTATAAAGATCGGCTGTATGTAACAAAATTATCGACTTTTGGTGAAGACCAGCTTGAAATAATCCCGCTGGATTCGCCAGACCTGGTCATTGATCACTCATTTAATCGCGGCAAACAGCATGCTTACTTTATCCACCAATTACGGTCACGCAAGAGCGTGCAAATTATTCCAACTAACAGCCCGCTAACTAAAAACGATCGCTTTGCTTATGACGATCGCAATGTTTATACATGGACCGATACAGAGGTAAGGATTACACCCTCCCCCTGCCCAGCGAAAACATACGTCAGAGAAAAGAATGTCCGTGAAATTCATAATAGCGACATTATTATTCCGGTGACGGAGGAATCGTGCCGGAACGCAGCAGCAGACGGGCAAACTTTGAAGCCCTGACCCCATGCCGCTATACTGCCGCCATCACTTAAAAACAGGATACAACAATGAACGACAGTGAATTTCATCGCCTGGCCGATACCCTGTGGCTGACCATTGAAGAACGTCTGGATGACTGGGATGGCGACAGCGATATCGACTGCGAAATCAACGGCGGTGTGCTGACCATTACCTTTGAAAATGGCAGCAAAATCATTATCAACCGTCAGGAACCGCTGCACCAGGTTTGGCTGGCAACCAAACAGGGCGGCTACCATTTTGATCTGAAAGGCGACGAATGGATTTGCGACCGTAGCGGCGAAACCTTCTGGGATTTGCTGGAACAGGCGGCAACGCAGCAAGCGGGTGAAACAGTCAGTTTCCGCTAAGATTGCATGCCGGATAAGCCTCGCTTTCCGGCACGCTCATCACGAAAAATACTGCTGTAATAGCGGCGTGTCGTGATCCTGATTGGCAGGCGGCATGTTGCCGATAGATTTGGTGCGGAACGGAATCACCTGTTCACGACCATCAACCGTCACAATTTGATAGAACTGCGGCAGGTTGAAGTTGATGAAGCTTGAGCCGTAGGTAAAACGGTCGTGCGATGACGAGTAGAAGCGACTGACGTCACGCACCAGCTCCTCTTTGCTGCCTTCGCAGTGGTGATACACCTCAACCCGGTTGCTTTCGTCGAGAATGTAGATATTAAAGCCATTCTCGTCTTGCGTTTCTTCGAAGAAGAACTGGATGATCCCTTCGCTGGCAAAGCCGTCCACCACCGCCGGTAATTTGACGTGATTGGTTTCAACCTGCACTGACAGGCCGTGCAGTTTGTTATGCGAAATAGCGCCATAAAACTCGATGGCATTTTCCAGTTTCTGTACCGATACATTCAGGCGTTCGAAGAACAACCCCCAGGTTTGACCAGAAACGCGCAGCGCCTTGAAGCGCCCGGTTTCCTGGCGGGTGCTGGAAAGACGCAGTTCAATGCACTCAGAAACCAGTTGCTGCACGCGAGTACGGATTAAGCCGCGCAGATGCTGGCTGTAGCAGAAGACTTCCACGCTATCTGGCGGTGCGGCGTCCTGATGCATTTTGCCGAGAATAGTTTTCAGGGCTTCGATCATCGACTGCTCGCCGTTGAAGTGCAGCGTACGCACTTCGTTCCACGAGTTGCGGTACAGCAGGTCAACGCTACCTACCAGGCAATTTTGGTTTTCGCCAAAGCTGAAGACGTCCAGCTTACGGAAATCAAAATGCACCACCTGATTGCGGAACGCAGCTGTCGGGTCATATTCCAGGTTAACGATAATCGCCAGATGGCGAATTTCACACGGGCTGTAGAGCGCTTTTGGCGTCGGTGCAGGCAGGCGCAGCGGGAAATGGTGCGACACATCGGCGACCATCTCCTGCAACTTAGGCAAATCGACAATGCCGTTGCCTTTAATATACAAGCGGGTGCGCGAGGTCAGCAGGCCGTTAAACCATGCCCACGCCACCAGTTTATTCAGGTAACGGTTATATTCCAGCGGCTGATGGCTGATGATCGACTCAATATTTGGCGCGCGGTTATACAGATACCAACCTGAACGGTTAGCCCGGCCCGGCGGCACATAAATAAAGGTCAGATTCGGTTCCGAGAGATCGGGCGAAATCTGCGGGTTTACCAGCGTCACTTTACCTGGCAATGCTTCAAACGCGGCGTACAGTTTACGCGTCAGAACACCGATATCCTGTGGGCTGGCGGAGACGCTAAGGTTATTGCGACGCGCAAAGCGGATCAGATTACGGTAGCTCTGCATCATTGCATCGAGCAGCTCGTTGTGCGCCTCACGCACCTGATCAATCTTCCAGTTAGCGCGGTTATCGAGCATTGCCAGACGACCATCGTCCCATTCCCACTCTTTCACTAACTGGGTTAGCACTTCACGACGCCAGCCTACACAGGCGCGTTCACGGCTGAGTTTTTCGCACACTTTTAAATAGAAGCAGCGACGCACTAAATCCAGACGGGTGAAATCTTCAATCGCCGTCAGGTATTCAGTAACACGCTCCAGCATCATGCAGTACGGATCGAGACCAAACGATACAATCTCGCCGTCGTGCAAACGCTGTTTGATATCTTTCGCCAGCAGACGTGGGTTTGGGTATTCCCAGGAATAGGCTTCCAGCAGCAGTGTTTTCAGCACCGCTTTGTAGGGAGAATCGATACTCTTATAGAGCTGCCAAAGGCTGGCACCAAAGTACTCTTCGGCAGAAAGTGAGCTTAAGCCGCCGAGATCCAGCCATTCATTAGGCGTGAGCACGCCCTGCGCGTAAAGCGTCATCACGTAATCGTCGTAATGCTCTTCTTCGTCGCACGGCACCATATTCCACAGAATACGCTTACCGGCGAGACGCACGGCGGTACGATAAAATTCGTCAAGCAGCAGTATATGCTGGGTGGAGCCACAATCTTCGCCCCCCAGACTGCCGCTTTCATTATGTCGGAAACGGTTTTCATCAATCAGGAAGAAGCTAACTTCCACGCCCAGCGAGGCGGCCCAGCTTTCCAGCAGGCTGCATTTACGTTGTAGTAACTGGCGCTCTTCACTATCAAGCCAGGATTGATGACAGACCCAGATATCCAGGTCAGAGGAACAACTTTGCCCTACGGACGAGGTGCTGCCCATGGTGTATACACCAGTAATTGGAAGCTCACCTTTCGGTGGGTCCTGTACTGACATTCCACGATACAGTTCAAGCTCGTTCAGGTAGTGGCGTTGAGTTTCATCAGGCGTGTAAAGGCAAATGCCTTTGGGAACGTTACCATCAAGGTAACCCGGCATTAGCGGATGGTGATAGTGCAACAATGTCGGCAGTAGACTGTAGACCTGTTGGAATGCAGGCCCCATAGCAGCAAGCGCGCGATCCACACGCAATTGATTTATGGCATCCAGTCTCTGTTTCAGAGTCTCAATATAGAGGTACAAGACGTATCGCCTGATTTGCTACCCGTCATGACTGTGATTCCGCCAACATCAACGGTAACACGCGGCATTCGGGATATTTCGTATGTCAAAGGTAACCGTTACCACTTTTCGCGCCTGGTTTTTTTAGTTTCACGACGAAAAAATGGTCTAAAACGTGATCAATTTAACACCTTGCTGATTGACCGTAAAGAAAGATGCGCTACATACAAGTGTAGCACCGTTTATTCTCTGTAAATTCCTTATTACGACGGCGTGAAACGCCTGTCAGGATCCACTGCCAGACCTCATTTTACGGTTTGCGCAGGCGTCTACGTTTCACCACAACACTGACATCGCTCTGGCAAGGATGTTAGGATGGACCACGGATGATAATGACGGTAACAAGCATGTTAGACAATGTTTTAAGAATTGCCACACGCCAAAGCCCACTTGCACTCTGGCAGGCACACTATGTCAAAGACAAGTTGATGGCGAGCCATCCGGGCCTGGTCGTTGAACTGGTACCGATGGTGACGCGCGGCGATGTGATTCTTGATACGCCGCTGGCGAAAGTAGGCGGAAAAGGCTTATTTGTAAAAGAGCTGGAAGTCGCGCTCCTCGAAAATCGCGCCGATATCGCCGTACATTCAATGAAAGATGTGCCGGTTGAATTCCCGCAAGGTCTGGGGCTGGTCACCATTTGCGAGCGCGAAGATCCTCGCGATGCCTTTGTGTCCAATAACTATGACAGTCTGGATGCGTTACCGGCAGGCAGTATCGTCGGGACGTCCAGTTTACGTCGCCAGTGCCAACTGGCTGAACGCCGCCCGGACCTGATTATCCGCTCCCTGCGCGGCAACGTCGGCACTCGCCTGAGCAAACTGGATAACGGCGAATACGATGCCATCATTCTTGCCGTAGCCGGACTAAAACGTTTAGGTCTGGAGTCACGCATTCGCGCCGCGTTGCCACCCGAGATTTCTCTTCCGGCGGTAGGACAAGGTGCGGTCGGTATTGAATGCCGCCTTAATGATACTCGCACTCGCGAGCTGCTTGCCGCGCTGAATCACCACGAAACTGCACTGCGCGTTACCGCCGAACGCGCCATGAATACCCGTCTCGAAGGCGGATGTCAGGTGCCAATTGGTAGCTACGCCGAGCTTATTGATGGCGAAATCTGGCTGCGTGCGTTGGTCGGCGCGCCGGACGGTTCGCAGATTATTCGCGGTGAACGCCGCGGTGCGCCGCAAGATGCCGAACAAATGGGGATTTCGCTGGCAGAAGAGCTACTGAATAACGGCGCGCGCGAGATCCTTGCTGAAGTCTATAACGGAGACGCCCCGGCATGAGTATCCTGGTCACCCGCCCGTCTCCCGCTGGAGAAGAGTTAGTGAGCCGTCTGCGCACACTGGGGCAGGTGGCCTGGCATTTTCCGCTGATTGAGTTTTCCCCGGGTCGGCAATTATCACAACTTGCCGATCAACTGGCAGCGCTGGGTGAGAGCGATCTGCTGTTTGCCCTCTCGCAACACGCGGTTGCTTTTGCCCAATCACAGCTGCATCAGCAAGAGCGTAAATGGCCCCACCTACCCACTTATTTTGCCATTGGACGGACCACCGCACTGGCGCTACACACCGTAAGCGGACAGAAGATTCTCTACCCGCAGGATCGGGAAATCAGCGAAGTCTTGCTACAATTACCTGAATTACAAAATATTGCGGGCAAACGTGCGCTGATATTACGTGGCAATGGCGGTCGTGAGCTGATTGGGGATACCCTGACGGCGCGCGGCGCTGAAGTCACTTTTTGTGAATGTTATCAACGATGCGCAATCCATTACGATGGTGCAGAAGAAGCGATGCGCTGGCAATCCCGCGAGGTAACGACAGTCGTTGTTACCAGCGGTGAAATGTTACAGCAACTCTGGTCGCTGATCCCACAATGGTATCGTGAGCACTGGTTACTACGCTGTCGACTATTGGTCGTCAGTGAGCGTTTGGCGAAACTCGCCCGGGAACTGGGCTGGCAAGACATTAAGGTCGCCGATAACGCTGACAACGATGCGCTTTTACGGGCATTACAATAACTCTCATAACAGGAAGCCATAATGACGGAACAAGAAAAAACCTCCGCCGTGGTTGAAGAGACCAGGGAGGCCGTGGACACCACGTCACAACCTGTCGCAACAGAAAAAAAGAGCAAGAACAACACCGCATTGATTCTCAGCGCGGTGGCTATCGCTATTGCTCTGGCGGCGGGCGTCGGTTTGTATGGCTGGGGTAAACAACAGGCCGTCAATCAGACTGCCACCAGCGATGCCCTGGCTAACCAACTTACGGCACTGCAAAAAGCCCAGGAGAGCCAAAAAGCCGAGCTGGAAGGCATTATCAAGCAACAAGCTGTACAGCTTGAGCAAGCGAATCGTCAGCAAGAAACGCTGGCAAAACAGCTGGATGAAGTCCAACAAAAGGTCGCGACTATTTCCGGCAGCGATGCTAAAACCTGGCTGCTGGCCCAGGCTGATTTCCTGGTGAAACTCGCCGGAAGGAAGCTGTGGAGCGATCAGGACGTCACGACCGCTGCAGCGTTGCTGAAAAGTGCAGATGCCAGCCTGGCGGATATGAATGACCCGAGTCTGATTACCGTTCGTCGGGCAATTACCGATGATATCGCCAGCCTTTCTGCGGTATCGCAGGTGGATTATGACGGCATCATCCTTAAGCTGAACCAGCTTTCTAATCAGGTAGATAACCTGCGTCTGGCCGATAATGACAGCGATGGTTCACCGATGGATTCCGACGGCGAAGAGCTTTCCAGTTCCCTCAGCGAATGGCGTATCAATCTACAAAAAAGCTGGCAGAACTTTATGGACAACTTCATTACGATTCGCCGTCGTGATGACACCGCCGTACCACTGTTAGCACCGAATCAGGATATCTATCTGCGCGAAAATATTCGCTCCCGCCTGCTGGTCGCGGCACAAGCCGTACCGCGTCATCAGGAAGAGACTTACCGCCAGGCGCTGGAGAATGTCTCCACCTGGGTACGTGCTTATTACGATACTGATGATGCCACCACCAAAGCGTTCCTCGACGAGGTGGATCAGCTAAGTCAGCAAAATATCTCGATGGATCTCCCGGAAACCCTGCAAAGCCAGGCGATGCTGGAAAAACTGATGCAGACCCGCGTGCGTAACCTGCTGGCACAACCGGCAGCAGGGACAACGGAAGCTAAACCTGCACCTGCACCTGCACCTGCACCGCAAGCTGATACTCCGGCAGCCGCGCCGCAAGGAGAATAACCATGCTAAAAGTGTTGTTGCTCTTTGTTTTGCTGATTGCGGGGATAGTGGTTGGCCCGATGATTGCCGGTCATCAGGGTTACGTATTGATTCAGACCGACAACTACAATATCGAAACCAGCGTCACGGGCCTGGCGATCATTTTGATTCTGGCGATGGTAGTGCTGTTTGCCATTGAGTGGCTACTGCGGCGGATCTTCCGCACAGGCGCACACACCCGTGGGTGGTTTGTCGGACGTAAGCGTCGCCGTGCCCGTAAGCAGACCGAACAGGCGCTGCTGAAACTAGCGGAAGGCGATTATCAGCAAGTTGAAAAGCTGATGGCGAAAAATGCCGATCACGCTGAACAACCGGTGGTGAACTATCTGCTGGCTGCCGAAGCCGCGCAACAACGCGGTGATGAAGCACGCGCCAACCAACATCTGGAACGCGCAGCGGAGCTGGCCGGCAACGACACAATTCCGGTAGAAATCACCCGTGTACGTCTGCAACTGGCCCGTAATGAAAACCATGCAGCACGTCACGGCGTTGATAAGCTGCTGGAAGTTACGCCACGCCATCCGGAAGTATTACGTCTGGCGGAACAGGCGTATATCCGCACCGGTGCATGGAGTTCGCTGCTGGATATCATCCCATCAATGGCAAAAGCCCACGTTGGCGATGAAGAGCATCGTGCAATGCTGGAACAACAGGCATGGATTGGCCTGATGGATCAGGCGCGTGCCGATAACGGTAGCGAAGGTTTGCGTAACTGGTGGAAAAACCAAAGCCGGAAAACGCGTCATCAGGTGGCGTTACAGGTGGCAATGGCGGAACATCTTATTGAATGTGACGATCATGATACTGCCCAGCAAATTATCATCGACGGCCTGAAACGCCAGTATGATGATCGCCTGCTGCTGCCGATCCCGCGTCTGAAAACCAATAACCCGGAACAGCTGGAAAAAGTGCTGCGCCAACAGATCAAAAACGTGGGCGATCGCCCGTTGTTGTGGAGCACACTGGGTCAGTCGCTGATGAAGCACGGCGAATGGCAGGAAGCATCGCTCGCCTTCCGCGCGGCGCTGAAACAACGTCCGGACGCCTACGATTACGCATGGCTTGCCGACGCGCTGGACAGACTGCACAAGCCGGAAGAAGCCGCAGCGATGCGTCGCGATGGCTTGATGCTGACGTTGCAGAACAACCCGCCACAGTAGCTCTTTCTCACCCGGAGGCAAGCACCTCCGGGGCCTTTCTGATATATAAAAAAACGCCTGCTCTTATTACGGAGCAGGCGTTAAAACAGGTCTGTATGACAACAAGTGGGTGCTTCACTCAACGTTGTGTCCATGGTGTCTGATGAGGCATAAGCGACATCTGTCAGTGGACGATAAGCACCGTAAACGGCTCTGCGTCATTCCGGAGTTTATGAGGCACTAAGGCGAACATAAGAGATGGAATGAGCATCTACTCGTTTATTATGCCACAGAGAACCGGGAAATAACATCCCTTAACACTTGTTATGAGATAATTCTGTAATCCTCTTTGCTTCCTGAGTAATAACTTCCTGAGTGAATATTTCTCCTGCGCACGATTCTACACATATATATAATGAATAATAAAAGTCATTCAATTAACAACATATATATTAATTGCCGTTAAAACTAAAAACAGCATCAATAATCAACGCGATATAACATCACCGCCTTACATATCACCTGCGCCAGAGGTAGGATTGAAAACGCTCTCCTGATTTTCCAATTCATTATCTGGATAAATAAATAATTTATTTTCATCACTATTATTTATGCAATCATCCTGTCAGGGAGAGGGATCTCGATTATCAATGCTTAATTACGTCAACATTTTGACGACATGAAACCGGAGCATTTTGCATGGAATTTTCGTTTTCACCCAAACTTCTTGTTGTGGCTGTCGCCGCCGCTCTTCCACTCATGGCCAGCGCAGCAGATACCCCGTCAACCGCCACCGCACGCAAAGGCTTTGCCGGATACGATCACCCAAACCAGTATCTGGTTAAACCGGCGACCACTATTGCCGACAACATGATGCCGGTGATGCAGCATCCTGCACAAGACAAAGAAACCCAGCGGAAGCTGGCAGAACTTGAGAAAAAAACCGGTAAGAAACCGAACGTGGTTGTTTTCTTGCTGGATGATGTGGGCTGGATGGATGTTGGCTTTAACGGCGGTGGCGTGGCGGTGGGTAACCCTACACCAGATATCGACGCCGTTGCCAGCCAGGGGCTGATTTTAACTTCGGCGTATTCTCAACCGAGTTCTTCCCCAACCCGCGCCACGATTCTTACCGGACAATACTCCATCCACCACGGCATTCTGATGCCGCCAATGTACGGGCAACCGGGCGGTCTGCAAGGGTTAACCACCCTGCCGCAATTGCTGCACGATCAGGGCTACGTCACCCAGGCCATCGGGAAATGGCATATGGGGGAAAACAAAGAGTCGCAGCCGCAGAACGTTGGCTTTGATGATTTCCGCGGCTTTAACTCGGTATCCGATATGTATACCGAATGGCGTGATGTTCACGTCAACCCGGAAGTCGCCCTGAGCCCGGATCGTTCTGAATACATCCAAAAACTGCCGTTCAGCAAAGATGACGTTCATGCCGTGCGCGGCGGTGAACAGGAAGCCATTGCCGACATTACGCCGAAATATATGGAAGACCTGGATCAACGCTGGATGGAATATGGCGTTAAGTTCCTCGACAAGATGGCGAAGAGCGATAAGCCTTTCTTCCTCTACTACGGCACTCGCGGCTGTCACTTCGATAACTACCCGAACGCCAAATATGCGGGTAGCTCTCCGGCACGCACCTCGTATGGCGACTGCATGGTGGAGATGAACGATATCTTCGCCAACTTGTATAAAGCGCTGGAGAAAAATGGTCAGTTGGATAACACGCTGATCGTCTTTACCTCCGATAACGGTCCGGAAGCTGAAGTTCCGCCGCACGGTCGCACGCCGTTCCGCGGTGCGAAAGGTTCTACATGGGAAGGCGGCGTTCGTGTGCCAACCTTCGTTTACTGGAAAGGGATGATCCAACCGCGTAAATCTGACGGTATTGTCGATCTGGCGGATCTCTTCCCTACGGCGCTGGATCTGGCAGGACATCCTGGAGCGAAAGTGGCGAATTTAGTACCGAAAACCACCTTTATTGATGGTGTGGACCAGACATCTTTCTTCCTGGGAACAAATGGTCAGTCTAACCGTAAGGCCGAGCACTACTTCCTCAACGGCAAACTTTCTGCTGTGCGTATGGATGAGTTCAAGTATCACGTCCTGATTCAGCAACCTTACGCTTATACCCAGAGCGGATATCAGGGTGGATTCACCGGCACAGTAATGCAAACGGCGGGATCGTCGGTGTTTAACCTGTACACCGATCCGCAGGAAAGCGACTCCATCGGCGTCCGCCATATTCCGATGGGAGTACCGCTACAGACCGAAATGCATGCGTATATGGAGATCCTGAAAAAATATCCGCCGCGCGCGCAGATTAAATCTGATTAAGCCGGCGCTATCGCTACATCGGGCCACACTGACCTTGCCGGATGCGGCGTGAACGCCTTATCCGGACTACAAGCCTTGCAAATTCAATAAATTGCAGCGTCCTATAAGCCGGATAAGATGCGTCAGCATCGCATCCGGCAATCAACCGCAGTCGGCCACAAAATGGCTGCTTTTTTACTTATTCACCACCATCAAATGCGCCTGCATAATGTCGCTGGCCGGGCGACCGTGCGCCAGCAAATCAGCCATGGCTTTAAGATATGGCGGTAGATGGCGGAAATAACGCTGATACCCGGCACACAAATAATTCAGCCCCGGCTTACCGCTGGCATCGAGCATAAAGCGGTGTTTCGGGCAGCCTCCCCAACATGCTTTTAACACGTTACAACTGCGACACTGCGCCGGTAACTGCTTAAATTTATCTTCTCCAAACACCTGCTGCTGCGGGGAATCTACCATTTCTGCAATCGTCTGCTGAAGCATATTCCCTAGTCGATACTGCGGATAAACATAGTGATCGCAGGCATAAACGTCACCGTTGTGCTCAACAATCACCGAGCGTCCACAGGTCGGCTGATGATGGCAAACCGCGCCCGGTGCGCCAACAAAATTGGCGAACGCCCATTCGATATTCATTACGAAAATCTTACCGACGTCGCGCTTAATCCAGTGGTCGAAAATCGCCACCAGAAACTCACCGAACTCATCGGGGCGCACCGACCATTCTGTCAGTTCCCCCTGAATATCACCAGGCGCATGTAATTTCAGTCCATTGCGGGCAGCTGTTTCATCAGCCAGGCGCTCCACCACCGGAATAAACTGGATGAACTCCACGCCTGCATTGCACAAAAAATCATAAACCTGTAACGGTTGCTGCGCGCTGGTGCGGTTGACACAGACCAGCACGTTATAGTCGACATGATGTTTTTGCAGGAGCATCAGGGCACGCATCACCAGCTTATGCGTGGGTCTGCCACCTTTGGTCACGCGATATTGATTGTGGATCTCAGCCGGACCGTCCAGCGATAACCCAACAAGAAAATGATTTTCTGCCAGAAATGCACACCATTCATCATCGAGCAGCACACCGTTAGTCTGAAAGCTGTTACTTACCTTCCTACCAGCACCATATTTCGCCTGTAGCGCCACGGCACGGCGGTAAAAATCCAGCCCGAGTAACGTTGGTTCGCCGCCCTGCCAGGTAAAAGCCACTTCGTTTTGGGGTTCGCTGGCGGCGATATAGTGACGGACATACGCTTCCAGCGTGTCATCGTCCATATGCGCAACTGGCTTTTCGCGGTAAAGGGATTGTTTTTCGAGATAAAAACAGTAGTCACAGTTCAGATTACAATCGGAACCGCTTGGTTTCGCCATCACATGAAAAGCACGCGTTGGAACCTGTTGCAGCATGGTCGCTCCTTGCCTGAAGTCATCCTTCAATACGTTAAGGGCGAAATCATACCGTGTAGCAATGAGTGATTACGGGCGTTTATTGCGAAGGGAGAGTGATGAAATGCACAGAAAACAAAAAACCCCGCCGAAGCGGGGTTCAAAATTGGTCGGCGAGAGAGGATTCGAACCTCCGACCCACTGGTCCCAAACCAGTTGCGCTACCAAGCTGCGCTACTCGCCGAAATACTGCTTTTTGAATTTTTAGTTCAATTCTTTAAAGTCGTGGTGCGAGGGGGGGGACTTGAACCCCCACGTCCGTAAGGACACTAACACCTGAAGCTAGCGCGTCTACCAATTCCGCCACCTTCGCATTGTCACAACTTCTAATAATGGGGTGGCTAATGGGATTCGAACCCACGACAACTGGAATCACAATCCAGGGCTCTACCAACTGAGCTATAGCCACCACTACAAATCTTGTTACGCGGTATTACTACCACCGCAGCTCAAGCGCCGGGACTAAATGGCGCGCCCGACAGGATTCGAACCTGAGACCTCTGCCTCCGGAGGGCAGCGCTCTATCCAGCTGAGCTACGGGCGCTTAGCGCCGTTGCGGGGGTGGATAATACGGACTTCCCACCCCTCTGTCTAGTCCCTTTTTAAATAAATTGCGCGTTTGGTTACGGTTTGTGCGTTTTGCTGCTTATTCCTCCAGTTTATGCGCTTTACCGTGGCGATTAAGCCCAAAAACTTTATAAATTGCCGTCACCGCCAGCATAAAGATGATGCCGACAAACAGCGACATACGCGTATCTTCATTAAAGTACATGCCGATCAAAACGCAAATCAGGAATGCCATTGTTACGTAGTTGGCCCACGGGAACAGGATTGAGCGGAACGGATGGCTGGCAATCGCCGCTTTGTGCGCTCGACGAAAACGCAACTGGCTAATCAAAATCACAAACCATGGCACCATCCCCGGAAGCACGCTGGCACTGTAGACATAGACAAACACACGCTGTGGATTGGGAATGATGTAGTTCAGGCATGAGCCAATTAACAGAATAGCAATTGATACCGCCACGCCTGCAACCGGAACACCTTGACGGGAAACTTTCGCCATTGCCGCCGGTAACTGACGGTTTTTCGCCAGTGCGTAGAGCATACGTCCACAACTGTACATGCCGCTGTTACAGCCAGAGAGCGCAGCCGTCAGTACCACAAAGTTGATAATACCCGCCGCTGCGGTAATGCCGATTTTGGCGAAAGTCAGTACGAACGGGCTGCCGTTGCTGCCAATTTCATTCCACGGGAAGATGGTGACAATAACGAAAATCGCACCTACGTAGAAAATCAGGATTCGCCACAGCACTTTGCCAACGGCACTGCGCAGTGTCACCTGCGGATTCTTCGCTTCACCGGCAGTAATGCCAATCAGCTCCACGCCCTGGTAGGACGCCACCACAATACACAATGCGGTCAGGAACCCTTTCCAGCCACCCGCAAAGAAACCGCCATGCTCTGTGAGATTGCTAAAACCAATCGACTGCCCGCCATTGCCAAAACCAAAGAAAATTACGCCCAGGCCAATGACAATCATCACGATAATCGTGGTGACTTTGATCATCGCGAACCAGAACTCGATTTCGCCGTACAACCGCACTGCCGCCAGATTCGCCAGTGCCACCAGCGCCACCGCGATCAATGCCGGTATCCATTGCGCCATCTCCGGGAACCAGAACTGGACATAAACGCCAATGGCGGTGATTTCTGAGATCCCCACCGCCATCCACATAAACCAGTAAGACCAGGCGGTGAGATAGCCAAAAAACGGGCTCATATAACGATGCGCATAAACGGCGAACGAACCGGTAACCGGTTCGAGGAACAACATTTCGCCCATTGAACGCATGATGAAAAAGACGAACAGCCCGGCGATGATATAGGCCAACAATACGGATGGCCCGGCCCATTTCAGGGTACTGGCGGCCCCCATAAACAGGCCGACGCCAATGGTGCCCCCCAGGGCAATGAGTTCGATATGTCGAGCTTCCAGCCCACGCTGTAGCTCTGGTTTGTTATCTGCCATAAATCCTCGTGTTGTGTTTGCATGCTTTCCGGTGTTACCGGTTATCGTTATGGGTACATCGAGTGTTGCGAATGTTTTCGTAATTCAGGAGAAATGGCAAATAAAGCATTAAAAATTTGAATGATTTGTGTAATAAAAAGACAGGCAGGCGACGAAGTGACCACTCCGTCGCTTTACAGAGAGAGGAAAATCAGAGGTTGCCGGTGTAATGCCAGCGTAAATAACGCAGCAAACGAAGCTGACGCTTAATGCGGCTCGGCTGCGAAAGCAGGCGGTAGAGCCACTCCAGCCCCAGCGTTTGCCAGATTTTCGGTGCGCGTTTCACGTGACCGGTGAAAACATCGTAAGTCCCGCCAACGCCCATATACAGCGCATCCGGATGCACCAGACGGCAGTCGCGCATGAAGATCTCCTGCTTTGGCGATCCCATCGCAACGGTGACGATTTGCGCTCCGCTGGCATGAATGCGTTCAAACAGCGCCTGACGCTGCTCGGGTTTAAAATAACCATCCTGACTGCCAACGATATTCACATTCCACTGATTGCGCAGTTTAGCTTCAGTTTGCGCCAGCACTTCAGGTTTACCGCCCACAAGAAATACCGGCGTCCCTTCTTTGCCTGCGCGCGCCATCAGCTCTTCCCAGAGATCGGCCCCGGCAACGCGGGAAACCTGCGCCTGCGGGTACTTTTTACGTACTGAACGTACAACGCTGATGCCATCAGCATATTTAAATTCGGCAGCGTTAATTAACTCCCTGACCTCGGCGTTATCTTCAATGGTCAGCATTTTTTCGGCATTAATGGCAACCAGCGTTCCCTGCTTAAGCTGCCCGTCAGCAAACAGATAATCGAGGGCGTGCTGCATATCACGCCAACCGATTAACTGTAAGCCACGCAACGTATAGGTCGGTGCCGTGGTATTGTTATTCATTGTTATCCTTCAACCTGCGTCCGGAGCGATGATTTTGTACGTTTATGAATGAGTCCGGCGCTTTCAAAAAGCCAGTACAACAGTTTTGCGATCATCAGACATGCGCCGAAGACCACGATAAAAAAGACTACGCGTGAGACAAACGAATCCAGCCCTTCACGCGCCAGTACGATCATATTGAAGATCGCCCCGAAGCAGAAACTGTGCAATATCGCAGCCTTATAGCGATTAGTTTCGCGATTGCCCAGTTCATACAGCCAGTCGAACCATTTGATGATCAGTCCAACCACAATCGCCCCGAGCGGGATGAACAACGCGCCGCCCATAACAACCAGTGAGCCTATAAGCGTAGGCGAGATCGCCAGCCCGGAGTGGTTATTCAGCACTTCCCAGGTAAAGTAGTTGGCGGAGTTCAGTACCATACTCGGGCGACCCGGCCACAGCCAGGAAGGGATAAAGACATAGAAATCGCGGACAATGGGAGCCAGGCCCTGGAAGTCGATGTTGTCGTAGTTCTGCAACAGCAATGCCAGATTCTCCCACGGCGAAAAGGTATCGCGGGTGAGATAGAGAAACGTATAGAACGCTTCATCGCCGCTCACATTCATTCCATAGCGTTTTAGCGCCAGCCAGAACATGCCCACAATCCCCAGCACGCCCGCCGCCGCCAGCATCCACAACGAAATCCAGCCGCGAATAATGCCAATAAACAGGAAGATAGCAAATGCGATGATAATATTGGCGCGAGTGCCGCCGACAATCATGTAAGTCAACAAGCCAAACGCTACCGTGCTAACGAGGAAAAACAGCCACGCTTTGCTGTCCTGGCGCAGAAAGTAGACCACCAGCATTGCCGGAATGAAAAAGTAAAAGAAGCGCTTTAACGCCACGCCGGAGACTTCGCTGGAAAAGATCTGACTGTAGGAGTTAAGCCGGAACAGCAAAAATCCGTTGTGCATGAAGAAGATGCCGACGCTCACCAGTGCAATGCCCATCAGAATCACCCATGTGAGATTGGTCTCCACGCGGTTCATGGTAAACAATGGGCGGCGCGGTACATCGGTAGTGCGTTTGCGTAGGCGGGTTTTGTAAGTGACGTAGTAAACCGCATAGAAGCAGCCCGCAGAAAGCAACGCCTGTAACAAGATTTCTGGCGGCGCAACACCAACATCAAAGCGAAATACCAGCACGCTGGTCAGCGGGAAGCCGAAGAAAAAGGTGAGCAAAAACAGCAATGAAAAGAAGACATTGAAGTTAAAGCGCACACGGCGAAACTCAAACCAGGTCAGCGTGGCAATAAACAGCGTGCAGAGCAGCCAGACAACAAACAGGCCACTGAATTGCAGCAGACTCATGCGACCTCCCCGGCGGCAATCGCCAACGCCCGCTGCCAGCCTTGTAGATAGTTAGGGCTAAAGAAGGCAATGGTGTTTTTATCCACCGACGCCAGCTGGCGCTGTGCTTCACGCACAATATCCTCGTTGAGATCGTCGGTAGTAAACAGCACCGGCAAATGCTGTTCCGTCATATCCTGCCAGAACGGATTTTCCCGGTTAAGCACACAAGGAATACCCGCCTGAATCAGTAAGCACAGCGTACCAATGCCCTGCTGGCGGGCAAAAATAAAGTAACCGAGATCGCACTGACGAAGTAGCGCCAGATAGGCATCAAATTCCAGTTTTTCGCTCAGAACTTGCAGATTTTCTTCGCTGAATAACGCCAGCCCCGCCTGACGAACTTCATTGATATATGCATCGTTATTGGGTGGATATCCCATCGGCACCACGACTTTTACCGTATCGCCAAATTGCTGATGAACGGCGCGTAAGGCGGCGACATGCTCATTGCTGCGGTCGCCGGAGTTCCCCACCAGAATGGTCATTTTCCCTTCACGTTGGCGATCGTTCGCCATCGTATTGAGAGAAGGGTCCATCCGCGTCGGGAAGTACAGCAGTTCGCCCCGCACCTTTGGATGCGTTTTGGCAAAAAAACTCAAATCACCGCGGGTGGCAAATACACAGCCGACTCGCTTTTGCGCCAGACGGCGCAGCGGATAAAAAAGCTTATATCTCAAGCCACTGGAAAGCTCATACAGGTCTGCCCCCCAGATATGCCAGTAAAACTGGCTGGGCTTAATGCCACCACTCAGCAGAGCCAGCCACAGTTTGGGATTGAACTGACCGTGGAAAAAAAATCGCTGCTGACGGTTAGCTTTTGCTTTCGCGATGACCGCTTCCGCCAGCGATTTTTTCCCAGGGAAAAATTGCACAGAAAGCGCCGGACAGCTCTCACTTAAGCCGTCGTCCTTGCCAACAACCATAAACTCGCGCGCGTGCTCGCTCGTCGTGGCCAGCGCGTCGTTGAAAAACCGCAGAACGGTTCGGTTATGGTGAGGGATATCCGATCCCAGTACGTGAATCAGTACAGTCATGCCCGCCTACGCCAGAGTAAAAACACGCCACAACAAAGAGAAAAATAGACGATATAGGTTGCCATATAGGCCTGCGCCGCGCCCAGTGCACCATGCGCAGGGATTAGCCAGTGGGCAAATACCATCAATAAAGTGAACTGGCTGACTTCCGCCAGAATATAAAACCGCAGTGACGCTTTGGCGATCACCAGATAACCAAAGACATAAGCGCCCACTTTTAACACATCACCCACTAACTGCCAGGCAAAGAGATCGCGCATAGCGGTAAATTTATTCGACAACAGCAGCCAGATAGCAAAATCACGCAGCAACCAGACGGTAAAACTCGCCGCCGCCACTGCCGGTAAGACGAATTTCAGCGATTTAACCACTTCCCGGGTGATATCGCGCTTTTCCGTTAGCCGCGACAACGTAGGCAGCAAATATACGCTGAACGATGCCGTAATAAATTGCAGGTAGGCATCGGAAATACTGCTCACCCCTTGCCAGATACCCACTTCATCCCAGCTATACTGCGCCGCCAACAGTTTACGCATCATGATGTACGCAACGGGCAAGGTCACCGACGTAATCAACGCCATGAGCGTAAATTTGCTCAACTGCCCTGCCAGGCCGTTATCCCAGCTGGGTTTCAGATAGCTTAACGGGATGGCACCACGTTTGATCAACATGATGACGGCAGGAATCACCACCAACGCGGGAATCAACGCCAGCCCCAGCAACGCCCCTTCATAACCACCCAAACGGTAACTGACATAATAAGCAATTACGCCAATCAGGCTGCCGACAATCAGCGATAACGCATTACCTGCAGCATCGCGAAAGCCTTTCATCAGCGCCAGCAACAGGTTGCCCCAGGCGATCCCCATTTGCACCAGCGCCACTAAACGCACCAGCCCCACATAGTCGGTATTACCAAACAATCCCTGGCTAATTGGCGCTGCCGCCAGCACAAAAACCAGCGCCATCAGCGTAGAGAAACCAAGCACCATCGCTGATGAAGTGCCGACCACGCGGCGCAGCTGCTGCGGATTATCATGGTACTGGGCAACGTATTTGGTTACGCCGTTAAAGATGCCTGCACCAGCAAGCACGCCAAGCACGGTAATCAACTGGCGGAAATTTGCCGCCAGCCCAAGCCCCGCAGGACCAAATGACACCGCCAGCAACTTACCGACCAGTAACCCGGCACCAATCTTGACCAGTGTACTGGCCGCCGTCCACAAGGACGCTTTTGCCAACGACATATCAGGAGAAGTAGTTCAACAAGGTCGCAATTACCGTGCGCTGATTGACGGGCGACAGGTTGTAGAACAACGGCAGGCGCAGCAGGCGCTCGCTCTCTTTGGTGGTGTAGCGATCTTCACCGTGGAACTCACCAAAGCGTTCCCCCGCAGGGCAACCGTGCAGCGGAATGTAATGGAACACCGCCATGATTTCCGCTTCTTTCAGAAAGTTAATCAACGCGCTCCGGTCATCAATATCCCGCAGTTTAATGTAGAACATATGCGCGTTCTGCACGCAGCCATCGGGAATCGATGGCAGCTCGATACGCCCGGCTTTCGCCAGAGGCGCTAACGCATCGTAGTAGTTTTGCCACAGCGCCAGACGTTGCTGGTTGATACGATCCGCTGCTTCCAGTTGCGCCCACAGGTACGCAGCTTGCAGATCGGACATCAAATAGCTGGAGCCAATATCGCGCCAGGTATATTTATCGACCTGACCACGGAAGAACTGGCTGCGGTTTGTGCCTTTTTCACGGATGATCTCGGCTCGTTCGATTAACGCTTTATCGTTAATCAGCGTCGCGCCGCCTTCACCGCCCGCCGTGTAGTTTTTGGTTTCATGGAAGCTAAAGCAGCCAATATGACCAATGGTTCCCAGCGCACGCCCTTTATAAGTGGACATCACGCCCTGAGCGGCATCTTCCACCACAAACAGATTATGCTTTTTCGCCAACGCCATAATGGTGTCCATTTCGCAGGCCACACCCGCGTAATGAACCGGCACGATAACGCGCGTTTTGTCGGTGATCGCTGCTTCAATCAACGTTTCGTCGATGTTCATGGTGTCCGGGCGAACATCCACAAAAACGATTTTTGCGCCACGCAGCACAAAGGCATTGGCGGTGGAGACAAAGGTGTAGCTCGGCATGATCACTTCATCGCCAGGCTGGATATCGAGCAGCAGCGCCGCCATCTCAAGCGAAGCGGTGCAGGATGGTGTCAGTAACACTTTGGCGCTGCCAAAACGTTGCTCCAGCCACTGCTGGCAGCGACGGGTAAAACCGCCATCGCCACACAGTTTGCCGCTACCCATTGCCGACTGCATATAGTCGAGTTCGGTTCCCACCACCGGCGGTGCGTTAAATGGAATCATGTGATCACCTGTATAACCAGTACGCGGTGCTTTCTACATTCGCACCACTTTGTATGTATCGTTTAAGCGCGGCGGTGTTGCCCATCTGGGTCGCCACCCGCAAAGTTGTTTTACCGCGAGCATACGCCCAGTTTAGCGCTGTTTGCATCAGCTCAGCACCTGCACCGCGTCCAGCCAGCAGGCCAATTCGCGCATCTGTCGCATTGAGTTCCCGTAAAGAGACATAGCCGCGAATATCGCCGGACGCCGCACGTAAAATCAGACATTGATGATCAAAGGTGCCGCGCACGGCATTTTCAATCCACTGCGCATAAAAGCGACCGCTGGCGTCAGGCGCATACCATGGCGCACGAAAACGGCTTTGCGCAAATGCGGCGCTGGCTAACTGACGTAATGCGGGAATATCTGTCTCTTGTGCCACTTCTGCGCCGCTATCACTGACATTGTTCACGGGTAGCGCCAAATCAACTTCACCTTCAACCAGGCAGAATCCCAGCTGTTGCAAGGCATCCAGCTCAACAGTATTTGATGCAGCAATTTTGGCCTGCACTCGTGACCACGGCGCTAAAGCGTCTGGCGTCAGGAGTGGCGCATCAGGAGTGATGCGCACGATAGCGCTGTTAACGCCAAAGAAGGCATTTTCCCAGGCTAGTGGTTCAATACTGGCGCGGACGGGCACGGAGTAACTCCAGCAGATATTGGCCGTAGCCAGTTTTCGCTAATGAACTGGCAGCACGCTTCACACCTTCGTCATCGAGCCAGCCGTTACGCCAGGCAATCTCTTCCAGGCAGGCAATCTTAAAGCCCTGGCGTTTTTCCACCGTCTGTACAAAGGTACTGGCTTCAATCAGGCTGTCGTGTGTGCCGGTGTCCAGCCAGGCAAATCCGCGCCCGAGCAGTTCAACGGTCAGGTTGCCTGCATCGAGGTACATCTGGTTGATGGAGGTAATCTCCAGTTCACCACGCTCCGACGGTTTCACCTGCTTTGCGTACTCCACAACTTTACTGTCGTAGAAATAAAGCCCGGTCACCGCCCAGTTTGATTTTGGCTGTTTTGGCTTTTCTTCCAGAGAGATAGCGCGGAAATTGTCGTCAAACTCCACGACGCCAAAGCGTTCTGGATCCATTACCTGATAGCCAAATACCGTCGCCCCTTGCGTGCGCGCCGCAACATGACGCAGCTTCGGACTGAAGCCCTGGCCGAAGAAGATGTTATCGCCCAGCACCAGACAAGATGGTTCACCATTAAGGAAGGTTTCACCGATGATAAATGCCTGCGCAAGACCGTCCGGGCTGGGCTGTTCGGCATATTCCAGCTGGATACCGAACTCACTACCATCGCCCAGCAGGCGCTGGAAATAACCTTTATCTTCCGGCGTGGTGATGATGAGAATTTCGCGGATACCGGCCAGCATCAGCACCGACAGCGGATAGTAAATCATTGGCTTATCGTAAATCGGCAATAGTTGCTTCGATACGCCGCGCGTAATCGGATGCAATCGGGTGCCGGAACCGCCCGCCAGGATAATACCTTTCATGTTTGCCTCCGCTGAGAATTAGCCGTTCAGACCTAAACGCTCACCCTGATAGCTGCCGTCCTGCACCTGCTTCCACCAGCTTTCATTAGCCAGATACCACTGCACTGTTTTACGCATTCCACTTTCAAAGGTTTCCTGCGGCAGCCAGCCAAGTTCACGGGCAATTTTCGAAGCATCAATGGCATAGCGTAGGTCATGCCCTGGACGGTCAGCGACAAAGGTGATCAGATCGCGATAGTGCGCCACACCGTGCGGTTTATTCGGGGCCAGTTCTTCCAGCAGCTCGCAAATGGTTTCCACAACCTCGAGATTCTTACGCTCGTTGTGACCACCAATATTATAGGTTTCACCGACTTTCCCGGTGGTCACCACGCAATACAGCGCGCGGGCATGATCTTCAACATATAACCAGTCACGGATTTGCTGCCCATTGCCATATACTGGCAGCGGTTTACCCGCCAGCGCGTTGAGGATCATCAGCGGGATCAGTTTTTCCGGAAAGTGGTAAGGACCGTAGTTATTAGAGCAGTTGGTAATCAACGTCGGTAGACCGTAGGTCCGCAGCCAGGCGCGCACCAGATGGTCGCTGCTGGCTTTTGAAGCAGAATAAGGGCTGCTCGGCGCATACGGCGTGGTTTCGGTGAAGAAATCATCTGTGGAATGCAGGTCACCGTATACTTCGTCGGTGGAGATATGATGAAAACGGAACGCCGATTTTTTGTCTTCTGCCAGCGCATTCCAGTAAGCCCGCGCCGCTTCAAGCAGTGTATAAGTCCCGACAATGTTGGTTTCGATAAACGCTGCCGGGCCGTCAATAGAACGGTCAACATGGCTTTCAGCTGCCAGATGCATGACGCAGTCTGGCTGATGTTCTGTGAAAACGCGCGCCAACTCTGCCCGATCGCAGATATCAACTTTCTCAAAGGCAAAGCGATCGCTTTGCGCGACTGGTACCAACGACATCAGGTTTCCAGCGTAGGTCAGCTTATCGACCACCACCACCGCATCGTTCGTCTCGTTGATGATATAACGCACCAGCGCCGAGCCAATAAACCCGGCACCGCCTGTTATCAGAATCTTTCTCATTAGCGCCAGACTCCTTTGGCATCGACGACATACTGCTGATGGACGTTGTCGCCATTGATAACTTTGAACTGACTATGATCGACCAACATCACCAGCACATCTGCCGTTGCCAGCGCCTCGTCAAGCTGCGCCAGAGTACAAAGCCCATTCAGTTTGTTCGGCAACTGGTGAATGTTAGGCTCAACAACCAGCGTTTCGCCGCTGTGCCACTGAGCGATCAATTCAGCGATTTCCATCGCCGGACTTTCGCGCAGGTCATCAATATTCGGTTTAAACGCCAGACCAAAGCAGGCAATTTTCAGCTCACTGGCGCGTTTATCGGTAGCGGCCAGGCAGTCGGCAACCGCCGCTTTGACCTGATCAATCACCCAGAACGGTTTGTGATCGTTCACTTCACGCGCGGTACGGATAAGCCGCGCCTGCTGCGGATTCTGTGCCACGATAAACCACGGATCAACAGCGATGCAGTGACCACCCACGCCAGGGCCAGGTTGAAGAATATTGACGCGTGGGTGGCGATTCGCCAGGCGAATCAGTTCCCAGACGTTAATCCCCTGATCGGCGCAAATCAGCGACAGTTCGTTAGCAAAAGCGATATTCACATCGCGGAAGCTGTTTTCGGTGAGCTTACACATTTCCGCCGTCCGCGAGTTAGTGACGACACACTCACCTTCGAGGAAAATTTTGTACAGTTCGCTGGCACGGGCCGAACAAACCGGCGTCATACCACCAATCACGCGATCGTTTTTAATCAGCTCGACCATAACCTGGCCCGGTAACACGCGTTCCGGGCAGTAAGCAATGTTGACGTCCGCCTGCTCGCCCACCTGCTGTGGGAAAGTCAGGTCCGGACGCATCTCTGCTAACCATTCTGCCATCTTCTCGGTTGACCCCACCGGCGAGGTGGACTCAAGGATCACCAGCGCGCCTTTTTTCAGCACTGGCGCAATGGAGCGAGCAGCCGATTCAACGTAAGCCATATCAGGCTCATGATCGCCTTTAAACGGCGTGGGTACAGCAATCAGCCAGGCATCCGCTTCAACCGGCGTCGTGCTCGCTCGTAAAAAACCGCCTTCTACGGCAGTTTTTACTACGCTCGCCAAATCAGGCTCGACGATATGGATTTCGCCACGATTGATGGTATCAACCGCGTGTTGGTTGATATCAACACCAATCACCTGTTTTTGCCGGGAGGCAAACGCTGCCGCCGTTGGCAGTCCAATGTAACCCAGTCCAATGACAGAAATGGTCGCAAAACTCATAGTGATATCCGATTATTTTTTAACGCTTCCAGAATGCGAGAGCATGCCTGACCATCACCATACGGGTTATGGGCGCGGCTCATGGTTTGATATTCGTTTTCGTCTTTTAAAAGACGCGTCACTTCCTCGACGATTCGCTGCTTATCCGTGCCGACCAGACGCACCGTACCCGCCTTCACTGCTTCCGGACGTTCAGTGGTTTCACGCATCACCAGCACTGGTTTCCCCAGCGAAGGCGCTTCCTCCTGAATGCCGCCTGAGTCAGTCAAAATCAGCCAGGCGTGGTTCATCAGCCAGACAAACGGTAAATACTCCTGAGGATCGATCAGAATGACATTTTTCACGTGCCCCAGAATGCGATTGACCGGCTCTCTGACGTTCGGGTTGAGATGCACCGGATAGACAATTTGGATGTCCTGGTGCGTGGTGGCGATGTCTGCCAGCGCATGGCAGATTTCTTCAAAGCCACGACCAAAACTCTCACGTCTGTGACCGGTCACCAGAATCATCTTTTTATCGGGGTCGATAAACGGGTAATTTGCCGCCAGCTCTGAACGCAGCGTGTCGCTGCTCATCACCTGGTCACGCACCCATAACAGTGCATCAATAACGGTATTACCGGTAATGAAGATTCGGCTGTCAGCAACGTTTTCACGCAGCAAGTTTTGCCGGGACGTTTCGGTTGGAGAGAAGTGATACATCGCCAGATGCCCGGTCAATGTACGATTTGCCTCTTCCGGCCACGGCGAATAGAGATCGCCCGTGCGCAGACCAGCCTCAACGTGACCAACAGGAATACGCTGATAAAACGCTGCCAGGCTGGTTGCCAGCGTCGTCGTCGTATCACCGTGAACCAGCACGACGTCTGGTTTGAACTCGGCAAGAATAGGTTTTAGCCCTTCCAGAATCCGACAGGTTATCTCTGTCAGACCCTGTCCTGGCTGCATTATGTTGAGATCGTAGTCAGGTACAATGGAAAAGAGTTTCAGCACCTGATCGAGCATCTCCCGATGCTGCGCAGTGACGCAAACTTTAGCCTCAAAAAAAGGATCTTTTGCCAACGCATGCACCAACGGTGCCATCTTGATGGCTTCCGGGCGCGTACCAAATACAGTCAGTACTTTCACATCGATTCTCTTCGAATAAGCGGCGAGCGCCTTTGCGCTCACCGCAGCAGTGTTGCTATTTCGAGCAACGGCGGGTTAATGCGACACCAGCCCCGATCAGCCCCCCGACAATGCCCCACATAATCATCAGGAAGGCACGACGTGGGCTATCGCGTTTTACCGGTTCTTCCGGCGTACGCAAATAGCGATAGGTCTGAAAACGCGGATCCAGGGTTGGACCAACATTCAGGGTGTTTAACATGGCCCGATTCTGATCATAGTCGAGATCAAAGGCCGGACCGACGGCCTGTAAATTTTCCAGCCGCGCCTGGAGCATTGGACGCCCAAGCAGGAACATTTCTGAATCAGGTAGTTCCTCGGCAGGTACATCTGTCGCACTGCGCGAAATATTATGCTGCTCAGCAATTTTCAGCGCCTGCTCAATGCTGTTCATCCGGCGGTCGTAGATGGCTTTCGCCACCTCTTCCTGACGCTTCACCTGAGCTTTCATCTGGATGGTACGCGCCGCCCATGCGCCTTTCAGCTCATCATTCAGATGGCTGGCTGCACGCTGGCTGGCAAAAGCAACATACTGACGTAACAGGTTATTAGCGTCAGGCGCGGTTTCGGCAATCAGCTTAACGCTATCATTGACCGCACGCGTGAAGTCACCGGGAATAAACACGATGTTGTTAATCATTTCATCCAGCAACGCCGCATCGGCTTTGCTGTTCCCGACCATCCGCTGTTTGTAATAGTCTGTCTGCAACCAGAAATCGCGGCGGGTATCCCACGAGGCCAGTTGCATAACAAACTCTTTATAGGCTTCATCCATGACCGATGGTTGGTCGGCAGAAGCCATGTTCGAACGGACGTCCAGGTTACGCAAAAATTGCTGCTGCGAGTAGTATCCTCCCAGCATATTCACTGTTGGACGATCGGTAATCGCCGTCGAGCTCCACTCCTGACGAGCAAAAAAAGTATACGCCAGCGCGATTAACGCAAACGCCAGCCCCATGCCAATAATCCACAGCTTCCCAGCCCACAAGGTACGAAACAACCCACGAATATCCAGTTCATTTTCAGCGTCTTCGGCCGGTTTCCCAGGCATTGGTTGTGTCATCACATCCTCATTTATTTGGTTAAATTGGGGCTGCCACCACGATTTCTACGCAGTCTGCGTTTTACGCGCTTAATAAAGCGAGCAACTTTCCAGGCACGCTTAATGCAATATCCATAGAGGAAGAATGCTAGCAAAAAGAGCACCAGCATGACCCATTCCGGGACAAAATGAGAGTATTCTGCCAGCACGCCAATTGAGGCGAGCAGTGCTGCGGCAAGGGTAATCAGCACAAACGCCTGGCGGGAAGTAAACCCGGCACGCATGATCAAATGGTGAATATGCTGACGGTCAGGAGAGAATGGGCTCATGCCTTTACGCAGGCGACGGTACATAATTGCCACCATATCCATTAGCGGAATGGCGATAATCCATAATGCAGTAACCGGGCTTATTGGGTGCGTTTTTCCCTGAGTCGTTTCGAGCAGGATCCAGATAACGGTAAAACCAATCAGCGTACTGCCCGCATCACCCATAAAGACTTTGTAGCGGCGACCCAGGATACCAAGGTTGAGCATGATATAGGGCAGGATGGCGGCGATCATCGCAAAGCACCAGATAGCGAGGCTGGTTTGCCCGTCGAACCACAAAATCATACCGATTGCTGCAAACGAGACGCAGGACAACCCGCCCAGCAAGCCATCAATGCCATCAACCATGTTGAAAGCATTAATTGCCGCCCAGACGGCAAATAGCGTCAGGAAGTAGCCAAACGGTCCGAGCACCATCTCCCAGGAGCCAAAGATATAACCCAGGCTACTGAGATAAAGTTTGCCGAACACCATCATAACAATGCCAACAGCGGCCTGTATGGTGGCACGGATTTTTACGCTGATATCAAAACGGTCATCCAGCGCACCGATGAACACAAGCACACCGGCACAAGCGAGATAGAGAGATGCATGCGGAATATAATAATCGACAATTCCGAACGTGAAGCAAATCCCTGCGTAAACCGAAATACCCCCAACGAGAGGTATCAATCCCTGGTGACGTTTGCGGAAGTTAGGTTTATCCACTAAACCGACTTTTTTTGCTACCTTTCGGGCAAAAAACAGAAACAGTGTCGTGAATAAAAAAATACTGATGAGATCAGTACTCACTGTCAGTAAATTCACAATGCATGCTCTCAGAGAAAATTATTAGCAGAAGTATAACCACGAAGACCTTTATTCAGAAGGGAAAGTCCGTTCCGAACCCACCAGTCCTGTGCAAAAATTAATCATTCGATATGCAAATTGCATAACACACGAGCAAAACCCAGGAATTTTCCTAACATTGCCAGTGCGGCAATAAGATTACAGATATAAAAGCAAAACGCCACGTAAACACGTGGCGTTTTTGGCATAAGACAAATTTATGAGCGCTTCATCATTTCGAAGAAATCGTCATTGGTCTTGGTCATCGCCAGTTTATTAATGAGGAACTCCATGGCATCGATTTCGCCCATCGGGTGAATGATTTTGCGCAGGATCCACATTTTCTGCAGCTCTTCCTGAGTAGTGAGCAGCTCTTCTTTACGGGTACCGGAACGGTTGTAGTCGATTGCCGGGAAGACGCGTTTTTCAGCGATCTTACGAGAGAGGTGCAGTTCCATGTTGCCTGTACCTTTAAACTCTTCGTAGATAACTTCGTCCATCTTGGAACCGGTATCGATAAGCGCGGTAGCGATGATGGTCAGGCTGCCGCCCTCTTCCACGTTACGCGCCGCACCGAAGAAGCGTTTCGGGCGATGCAGGGCGTTGGCATCCACACCACCGGTCAGTACTTTACCTGACGCCGGAACAACGGTGTTGTAAGCACGCGCCAAACGAGTGATGGAGTCGAGCAGAATGATAACGTCTTTCTTGTGCTCAACCAGGCGTTTCGCCTTCTCGATCACCATTTCCGCAACCTGAACGTGGCGAGATGCGGGTTCGTCAAAGGTGGAAGCAACAACTTCACCTTTTACCAGACGCTGCATCTCGGTGACTTCTTCCGGACGTTCGTCAATCAGCAGAACCATCAGCACACAATCCGGGTGGTTGTAAGCAATGCTCTGGGCAATGTTCTGCAGCAGCATGGTTTTACCGGCTTTCGGCGGTGCCACAATCAGACCACGCTGACCACGACCGATAGGTGATGCCAGATCCAGTACGCGAGCGGTTAAATCTTCAGTAGAACCGTTACCACGTTCCATGCGCAGACGAGAGTTTGCGTGCAGCGGGGTTAAGTTCTCAAAGAGGATTTTGTTGCGGGCGTTTTCAGGTTTGTCGAAGTTAACTTCGTTAACTTTCAGCAGCGCAAAATAGCGTTCACCTTCTTTCGGCGGGCGAATCTTACCAGAGATGGTATCACCAGTGCGGAGGTTGAAACGGCGGATTTGGCTAGGAGAAACGTAGATGTCATCAGGACCGGCGAGGTAGGAGCTGTCTGCGGAACGGAGGAAACCAAATCCATCCTGCAATATCTCCAGTACGCCATCACCAAAGATATCTTCGCCACTCTTTGCGTGCTGCTTCAGGATGGCAAAAATAATGTCCTGCTTACGCATACGAGCCAGGTTTTCCAGCCCCATATTTTCGCCGAGAGTGATCAGCTCAGAAACCGGCGTATTCTTTAATTCGGTAAGATTCATAGTGGTGTGAGTTCTTAAACTTGGGGTAAATCTCGAACTTAATGTTGTGAATGGTATGGCAGGATCATCCATGCCTGTTTACGGTCATCGACTCATGTCTTTTCGCTGCCTGGTCACAGGAGAGTACGCAGAACTGAAACGACAAGACGGATTGAGTGACGAGCCAGAAATCTGTTCACTTCGCATTTAAGATAAAACGGGAAGCGTTGGAAATTACAAGATTCAAACTTAATAAGGTATGTTTAATACGAAGTCAACACTAAGTTAGCATGACTCACGCCGGGCGTCCAGTTTTTAGCGACAGGGCACCCGAACATGAAATTCCCTTACGCCAGGTTAGCGTCGAGGAACTCTTTCAACTGACCTTTAGACAGTGCGCCCACTTTGGTTGCCGCCACTTCACCGTTTTTGAACAGCAGCAGAGTCGGGATACCACGGATGCCATATTTCGGCGCAGTGCCAGGGTTTTGATCGATGTTCAGTTTTGCAACGGTCAGTTTGCCCTGATATTCGTCAGCGATTTCATCCAGAATCGGGGCGATCATTTTGCACGGACCGCACCACTCTGCCCAGAAATCAACGAGGATCGCCCCGTCCGCTTTGAGTACATCCGTGTCAAAACTGTCGTCAGTCAGGTGAATAATTTTATCGCTCATATATAACTCCACAGGAATAAGCCTGGCGTGTTGGTTTCGTTGTTGGTGTAACATTAACCAACTAAAGGTTGACTTTATTTCACCGGATACGCTTTCGTAAAGCAATAGTAAGCTGATATTCTACCACACTATGAGCAAAACACATTTAACAGAACAGAAGTTTTCCGACTTCGCCCTGCATCCGAAGGTTGTAGAAGCCCTTGAAAAAAAAGGGTTTCATAACTGTACGCCCATTCAGGCACTGGCCCTTCCGCTGACGCTGGCGGGTCGTGACGTAGCCGGGCAGGCGCAAACCGGTACCGGGAAAACGATGGCGTTTCTTACGTCAACGTTTCATTATCTTCTCTCTCATCCCGCGATTGCCGATCGCAAGGTGAATCAGCCGCGTGCCTTAATTATGGCACCGACGCGTGAACTTGCCGTGCAGATCCACGCCGATGCGGAGCCACTGGCGCAAGCTACCGGCCTGAAGCTGGGTCTGGCTTACGGTGGTGATGGCTACGACAAACAGCTGAAAGTGCTGGAAAGCGGCGTTGACATACTGATTGGCACCACGGGTCGTTTAATTGACTACGCCAAGCAGAACCACATTAACCTCGGTGCCATTCAGGTGGTGGTACTGGACGAAGCCGATCGCATGTACGATCTGGGCTTTATTAAAGATATCCGCTGGCTGTTCCGCCGTATGCCGCCTGCAAACCAGCGCCTCAACATGCTGTTCTCCGCCACGCTTTCGTACCGGGTACGCGAACTGGCATTCGAGCAGATGAACAATGCCGAATATATTGAAGTGGAACCGGAACAGAAAACGGGCCACCGTATAAAAGAAGAGCTTTTCTACCCTTCTAACGAAGAAAAAATGCGTTTGCTGCAAACGCTGATTGAAGAAGAATGGCCAGACCGAGCGATTATTTTCGCCAACACCAAACATCGTTGTGAAGAGATCTGGGGCCACCTGGCAGCAGATGGTCATCGTGTCGGTTTGTTGACAGGCGATGTCGCGCAGAAAAAACGTCTGCGTATTCTTGATGAATTTACCCGTGGCGATCTGGATATTCTGGTTGCCACCGACGTTGCCGCGCGTGGTTTGCATATTCCGGCAGTGACGCACGTCTTTAACTACGATTTACCCGATGACTGTGAAGATTACGTTCACCGTATTGGTCGTACAGGTCGCGCAGGCGCAAGCGGTCACTCTATCAGCCTGGCCTGTGAAGAGTATGCATTGAATTTGCCTGCTATTGAGACCTATATTGGTCACTCAATTCCGGTAAGCAAATACAATCCGGACGCATTGATGACCGATCTGCCAAAACCGCTGCGCCTCACACGCCCGCGTACAGGTAATGGTCCGCGTCGTACTGGCGCTCCGCGTAATCGTCGTCGTTCAGGTTAAATAAAAAATGTCATACTCAAAATCATTCAAACTGTATCAAGATGGCAAGAGAATTAATCCCAATGAGCTTACTGTAGTAAGTGATTCGGATGAAAGAACGCAGCCAACGCAGAGACAGAATGAAGGATGAAGAGTATGGGTTCCACCTCGTCATTATATGCAGCCATTGATCTCGGTTCGAATAGTTTTCATATGCTGGTTGTGCGCGAGGTGGCTGGAAGCATCCAGACGCTGACGCGAATTAAACGCAAAGTGCGTCTGGCTGCTGGCCTGAACAGCGAAAATGCCCTGTCTAATGAAGCAATGGAGCGCGGTTGGCAATGTTTGCGCCTGTTTGCTGAACGTCTGCAAGATATCCCTCCCTCACAAATTCGCGTTGTCGCTACGGCGACGTTACGCCTTGCCGTCAATGCCGGTGATTTTATTGCCAAAGCGCAGGAAATCCTCGGTTGTCCGGTACAAGTAATCAGCGGTGAAGAAGAAGCTCGCCTGATTTATCAGGGTGTTGCTCACACCACTGGCGGTGCCGATCAGCGCCTGGTGGTGGATATCGGCGGTGCCAGTACTGAACTGGTAACCGGTACTGGCGCACAAACCACCTCGTTGTTCAGCCTGTCAATGGGCTGCGTCACCTGGCTGGAACGCTATTTTGCCGATCGTAATCTGGGGCAGGAAAATTTTGATGCCGCAGAAAAAGCGGCACGCGAAGTGTTACGTCCGGTTGCCGATGAATTGCGCTATCACGGCTGGAAAGTATGCGTTGGTGCTTCCGGCACTGTGCAGGCCTTACAAGAAATCATGATGGCACAGGGGATGGATGAACGGATTACCCTGGAAAAGTTGCAGCAACTGAAACAGCGCGCCATTCATTGTGGTCGACTGGAGGAACTGGAGATCGACGGACTGACGCTGGAACGTGCGTTAGTGTTCCCGAGTGGTCTGGCGATCCTGATAGCCATTTTTACCGAACTGAATATTCAGTGTATGACCCTGGCTGGCGGTGCACTGCGTGAAGGCCTGGTCTACGGCATGTTGCATCTGGCCGTCGAGCAGGATATTCGCAGCCGTACGCTGCGTAATATTCAACGCCGCTTTATGATCGATATTGATCAGGCTCAGCGAGTAGCCAAAGTTGCGGCTAATTTCTTCGATCAGGTGGAAAACGAATGGCATCTTGAAGCGATTAGCCGTGATTTGCTCATCAGCGCCTGTCAGCTTCATGAAATCGGTCTGAGCGTTGATTTCAAACAAGCGCCGCAACATGCTGCTTATCTGGTGCGTAATCTGGATCTTCCCGGTTTTACGCCTGCACAGAAAAAATTACTGGCGACGCTACTACTCAACCAGACGAACCCAATAGATCTCTCCTCGTTGCATCAACAAAATGCCGTACCGCCACGCGTCGCAGAACAACTCTGCCGTTTACTACGCCTGGCCATCATTTTTGCCAGCCGTCGCCGTGACGATCTCGTGCCAGAGATGACATTAAAGGCCAACCATGAACTGTTGACCTTGACGCTTCCGCAAGGTTGGCTAACCCAACATCCGCTGGGTAAAGAGATTATTGATCAGGAAAGCCAGTGGCAAAGCTATGTTCACTGGCCGTTGGAAGTACATTAAAGAGTAATATGCCGGATGCGATGCTCGCGCATCTTACCCGGCCTTGATTATTTCCCTCGTTTTGCTGCCATCATCGCCTTCAGATTTGCCAGATGGTTTTGGCCTTTCTGCATTCGTTCTTCGGCGCTGACAACTTTGCGCTCCTGATCCCATACCAAATCATCCTGCGGCAGCTCCAGCAGGAAGCGACTCGGCTCCGGGCGCACAAGTTCGCCGTACTGACGGCGTTCTTTACACAGCGTAAAGGTCAATTCCTTCTGGGCGCGGGTGATGCCAACATAGGCCAGCCGACGCTCCTCATCAATATTGTCTTCATCGATGCTGCTCTGGTGAGGCAAAAATCCTTCTTCCATACCGACCATGTAGACATAAGGAAACTCCAGCCCTTTTGACGCGTGCAGAGTCATCAGTTGTACCTGATCCAGCTCTTCCTCGCTCTCGCCGCGCTCCATCATGTCTCGCAGAGTAAAGCGCGTCACCACCTGAGTGAGCGTCATCGGCTCATCCAGTTCACTGCCTTCCAGCATCTCCGTCATCCAGCTAAACAGTTGGTTGACGTTCTTCATGCGCATTTCGGCAGCTTTCGGGCTGGGCGATGTTTCATACAGCCAGGATTCATAATCCATGCCGTGGATCAGATCGCGTACTGCGGCAATCGGTTCCCGCTCCGCCAGGCGCTGGATTTCCGCTAGCCAGTGAGTGAAGCGGGTCAATGCTTCATAACCACGTCCGCTAAGCGTCTGGCTCAGGCCCATATCAAAACTGGCGGTAAACATACTTTTATTGCGCGTCATCGCCCACTCGCCCAGCTTTTTCAGCGTCGCCGGACCAATCTCTCTCTTCGGCGTGTTAACGATACGCAGGAACGCACTATCATCGTCCGGGTTAGTCAGCACACGCAGATAAGCCAGCAAATCCTTGATTTCCGGGCGAGAGAAGAATGAAGTACCGCCAGATATTTTGTACGGGATGCGGTTTTGCATCAGGAATTTTTCAAACACCCGCGACTGATGGTTACCACGATAAAGAATGGCGTAATCTTTGTACTGCGTTTTATTGACGAAGTGATGGGCGATCAATTCACCGGTGACGCGCTCGGCCTCATGTTCCTCGTTATTCGCGCTTAAAACTTTTAGCTCTGTGCCGTAGCCCAGTTCGGAGAACAGACGCTTTTCAAAGACGTGCGGGTTATTGGCAATGAGGATGTTCGCCGCTTTCAGAATACGTCCGGAAGAGCGGTAGTTCTGCTCAAGCTTAATCACCTTCAGCGCCGGAAAATCCTGGCTCAACAGCACCAGGTTTTGCGGACGTGCGCCGCGCCAGGAGTAGATCGACTGGTCGTCATCGCCAACTACGGTAAAGCGCGCGCGGCTGCCCACCAGCAGTTTCACTAGCTCATACTGACTGGTGTTGGTGTCCTGATATTCATCCACCAGCAGATAGCGAATTTTGTTCTGCCAGCGCTCGCGTACTTCTTCATTGCGTTGCAGCAGCAACGTCGGTAATAAAATCAGATCGTCGAAGTCGAGAACGTTGCACGCTTTCAGGTGTGAATCATACAGCCCATAACAATGGGCAAAAATACGATCCCGCTCGCCCTTTGCTTCTGCCGCCGCCTGCGCCGGTGTTTTGAGATCGTTCTTCCAGTTAGAGATGGTCGAAATCAGCTGTTGCAGAAGAACTTTGTCATCTTCAATCAGCCCCTCGGTCAGTTCTTTGAGTAACGCCAGTTGATCGGTATCGTCAAACAGTGAAAAGTTCGCTTTCATCCCAAGCGCCGCATACTCTCGTTTGATGATATCCAGCCCTAATGTATGGAAGGTGGAGATCATCAGCCCGCGCGCCTCTTTACGCCCCAGCGTCTGCCCGACACGCTCTTTCATCTCGCGCGCCGCCTTATTGGTAAAGGTCACCGCCGCGATATGCCGTGCCTGATAACCGCAACCGCGGATCAGATGGGCGATTTTATTGGTGATAACACGAGTTTTACCGGAACCCGCGCCCGCCAGCACCAGGCAGGGGCCGGTAACGAATTCGACAGCTTGTTGTTGGCCGGGGTTTAGACGCATAGGTGTATTGCTCAATCTTCGAACGGGGGGGAGGATTGTAGCAGAATCGCATTTGAATGTGACCGAGTGAAAACCGCTAACCGGATGGCTGCGGATGTTTAAATCAGAGAGGGAAGGCCGAAACCGGAGTGCATCATGAATCCATTAGACTTAGAAAATATCGGGTCGTAACGTTGTGTTATTACTTTTTCAGAGTTTACTAAGGAGAGGTTTACTCGTGGCGATTAATTTCAGCCCTAAGGTTGGTGAAATACTGGAATGCAACTTTGGTAACTATCCTGTTAGCCAGAATGGACAGTTCAGCACGACGTATTACGATGGCCGCATTCCACCTGAGATGATAAAAAATAGGTTGGTTGTCGTGCTCAACGGAAAAATTAATGGCAACGCATGTATCGTCATTCCATTATCAACCACTCGCGACCATGACAAGTTAAATCGTGGAATGCATGTTGAAATAGCCAGTAATGTTATCAATGACCTGCAATTCTTTGATCAGCAGATACGTTGGGCTAAAGCCGACCTGGTACAACAAGTCAGTCGAAACCGATTAAACAGAGCAAGGACTTATCGGGGGTATCTTAATCAATGTTTGCCACATGAGTTGGTTGCAGACATACAGAGGGCAGTCATCAAGTCAATCAATGCCATATCGCTCATAAATTGACAATAAAATCACCATCCCCGATAATGACTCTGTAGCCCATAGAGGCCCTAAGTTTTCTCCCCTTGAGGGACCTGCGAAGCCCGGATTTTCCTGGCTTTTGCCATATATGTCCCCCCCCTCCCTGACTGACAATTTTTAATTCAAGGCACGATCATGGCAAAAACAGCAGCAGCACTGCATATCCTTGTAAAAGAAGAGAAACTGGCTCTGGAACTTCTCGAGCAGATTAAGAACGGCGCCGATTTCGGCAAGCTGGCGAAGAAACACTCTATTTGCCCGTCAGGGAAACGCGGCGGTGATTTAGGTGAATTCCGCCAGGGCCAGATGGTTCCGGCGTTCGATAAAGTGGTTTTCTCTTGTCCGGTACTGGAGCCAACCGGTCCGCTGCATACCCAGTTCGGGTATCACATCATTAAGGTGCTTTACCGTAACTAACAGCAAGGCCTTCTCCGGGAGAAGGCCTTGAACTCTGAATCGCACTTAACCCGCAACTGCAATACGTTTCATATCTGTCATATAGCCGCGCAGTTTCTTACCAACCTGCTCAATTGCATGGCTGCGAATTGCTTCATTTACATCACGCAGCTGCGCGTTATCTACCGCACCTTCCGGAATAGCTTTACCTAAGTCGCCCGGTTGCAGCTCTGCCATAAACGGTTTCAGCAACGGCACACAAGCGTAAGAGAACAGATAGTTACCGTACTCGGCGGTATCAGAGATAACCACGTTCATTTCGTACAGACGCTTACGGGCGATGGTGTTGGCAATCAGCGGCAGTTCGTGCAGTGATTCATAGTAAGCAGATTCTTCGATGATGCCGGAATCAACCATGGTTTCAAACGCCAGCTCAACGCCTGCTTTTACCATCGCGATCATCAGTACGCCTTTATCGAAGTACTCCTGCTCGCCGATTTTGCCTTCATACTGCGGCGCAGTTTCGAACGCGGTTTTGCCGGTCTCTTCACGCCAGGTCAGCAGTTTCTTATCGTCGTTGGCCCAGTCAGCCATCATGCCGGAAGAGAATTCGCCGGAGATGATGTCATCCATATGTTTCTGGAACAGCGGTGCCATAATCTCTTTCAGCTGTTCTGACAGCGCATAAGCACGCAGTTTCGCCGGGTTAGAGAGACGGTCCATCATCAGGGTGATGCCGCCCTGCTTCAGGGCTTCGGTGATGGTTTCCCAACCGAACTGAATCAGTTTTTCTGCATATGCCGGGTCGGTGCCTTCTTCCACCAGCTTGTCGAAGCACAGCAGAGAGCCAGCCTGCAACATACCGCACAGAATGGTTTGCTCGCCCATCAGGTCAGATTTCACTTCCGCAACAAAGGACGACTCCAGCACGCCCGCACGGTGACCACCGGTGGCTGCCGCCCATGCTTTAGCGATCGCCATGCCTTCGCCTTTCGGATCGTTTTCCGGGTGAACGGCAATCAGCGTCGGTACGCCAAACCCACGTTTGTACTCTTCACGCACTTCAGTGCCAGGGCATTTCGGCGCAACCATTACTACGGTGATGTCTTTACGGATCTGCTCGCCCACTTCGACGATGTTGAAACCATGTGAGTAACCCAGCGCCGCGCCGTCTTTCATCAGTGGCTGTACGGTGCGCACCACGTCGGAGTGCTGTTTGTCTGGCGTCAGGTTAACCACCAGATCTGCCTGCGGGATCAGCTCTTCGTAAGTACCCACTTTAAAACCGTTTTCGGTCGCTTTACGCCAGGATGCGCGCTTCTCAGCGATCGCTTCTTTACGCAGGGCATAAGAGATATCCAAACCAGAATCACGCATGTTCAGGCCCTGGTTCAGACCCTGCGCACCACAACCGACGATGACCACTTTTTTACCCTGAAGGTAGCTCGCGCCATCGGCGAATTCGTCGCGGCCCATAAAGCGACATTTGCCCAGCTGTGCCAGCTGCTGGCGCAGGTTCAGTGTATTAAAGTAGTTAGCCATGGTGATTCCTCGTGATGTTGTGCTTCTTATTGTTCGGTTCGCGTTTGCGAGATTGAATTCACTATATGACAGGAAATTTATTGCGGAAATTGATATATTCACAACGTCACATTGCAATTTTTGCAACGTCAACATTGAGGGCTGCGCCATTGGATTTACGCGATCTGAAAACCTTCCTGCATCTGGCGGAAAGCCGCCATTTTGGCCGCAGCGCGCGGGCGATGCACGTTAGTCCATCCACGCTTTCCCGACAGATTCAGCGCCTGGAAGAAGATCTCGGTCAGCCGCTGTTTGTGCGCGATAACCGTACGGTGACGCTGACCGAAGCGGGCGAAGAACTGCGCGTTTTCGCCCAGCAAACACTGTTGCAGTATCAGCAATTGCGCCACACCATCGACCAGCAAGGACCGTCGCTCTCTGGCGAATTACATATCTTCTGCTCGGTAACCGCTGCCTACAGCCATCTGCCGCCGATTCTGGATCGGTTCCGCGCGGAACACCCGTCGGTGGAGATTAAACTCACTACTGGTGATGCGGCGGACGCAATGGAAAAAGTGGTAACGGGGGAAGCGGATCTGGCGATTGCCGGGAAGCCGGAGACGCTGCCCGGTGCGGTGGCGTTTTCAATGCTGGAGAACCTTGCGGTGGTGCTGATCGCGCCCGCGCTGCCTTGCCCGGTGCGTAATCAGGTTTCGGTAGAGAAGCCGGACTGGTCTACAGTGCCGTTTATCATGGCCGATCAGGGGCCGGTGCGCCGCCGCATTGAGTTGTGGTTCCGACGCAATAAAATCAGTAACCCGATGATTTACGCCACGGTTGGCGGGCATGAAGCGATGGTTTCGATGGTGGCGCTCGGCTGCGGCGTGGCATTGTTGCCGGAAGTGGTGCTGGAAAACAGCCCGGAACCGGTGCGTAACCGCGTGATGATTCTGGAGCGTAGCGATGAGAAAACGCCGTTTGAGCTGGGCGTTTGTGCACAAAAAAAGCGGCTGCATGAGCCGCTGATTGAGGCTTTCTGGAAGATTTTACCGAACCATTAACCTGCCAAAAAGAACCTGAACGCCGGGTTATGGGTTTCATCGTGGCAATCGTAGCCCAGCTCATTCAGCCGGGTTTCGAAATCCGGTTCGTGGTCGCCAAGCTCAAAGGCCGCCAACACGCGTCCGTAGTCAGTACCATGACTGCGATAATGGAACAACGAAATGTTCCAGTGCGTGCCCAGCGTGTTGAGGAAGCGCAGCAGCGCACCCGGTGATTCCGGGAATTCGAAGCTGTAGAGACGTTCCTGCAACGGATGCGATGGACGCCCGCCGACCATATAGCGCACGTGTAGTTTCGCCATTTCGTCGTCGGAGAGATCAACCACGCTGTAGCCGCCATCGTTGAGCATCTGCAAAATTTCTTTACGCTCTTCGAGCCCTCGACTTAAGCGCACGCCGACAAAAATGCAGGCGTTTTTCGCATCGGCAAAGCGGTAGTTGAACTCGGTGACCGAACGCCCGCCAAGCAACTGGCAGAACTTCAGGAAGCTGCCTTTTTCTTCCGGAATGGTCACCGCCAGCAATGCTTCACGTTGTTCGCCCAGTTCGCAGCGTTCCGAGACGTAGCGCAGGCCGTGGAAATTGACATTCGCCCCCGAAAGCACATGCGCCAGTCGTTCGCCGCGAATATTGTTCTGGGCGATGTATTTTTTCATTCCCGCCAGCGCCAGCGCGCCGGAAGGTTCCGCCACTGCGCGCACATCTTCGAATAAATCCTTCATCGCCGCACAGATCGCATCACTATCGACGGTGATGATGTCGTCGAGATACTCCTGGCATAAACGGAATGTTTCGTCGCCAATGCGTTTTACCGCTACGCCTTCAGCAAATAGCCCCACGCGCGGCAGATCAACCGGATGACCCGCATCCAGCGCCGCTTTCAGGCAGGCGGAGTCTTCCGCTTCAACGGCGATCACTTTGATTTGCGGCATCAGTTGTTTGATCAGCACCGCCACACCCGCCGCCAGACCGCCGCCGCCGACCGGCACAAACACGCGGTCAAGATGGGCATCCTGCTGGAGCAGTTCCAGCGCCAGCGTGCCTTGCCCGGCGATCACCATCGGGTGGTCGAACGGCGGCACCCAGGTGAAGCCCTGCTGCTGTGACAGTTCGATCGCTTTCGCTTTTGCTTCGTCAAAGTTCGCGCCATGAAGCAACACTTCGCCGCCAAAGCCGCGTACCGCATCAACTTTGATATCGGCGGTGGCGGTTGGCATGACGATCAGCGCCTTCACGCCTAACCGTGCGGAAGAAAACGCGACGCCCTGCGCGTGATTACCCGCCGAGGCAGTGATCACGCCATGCGCTTTTTGTTCTTCCGTCAGGCTCGCCATCATGGCGTATGCACCGCGCAGCTTAAAGCTGTGTACCGGCTGGCGATCTTCGCGCTTCACCAGAATCACGTTATCAAGACGCGACGAGAGCTTTTCCATTTTTTGTAGCGGCGTGACCTGCGCCGCCTCGTAAACCGGTGCACGTAGCACCGCTCTTAAATATTCGGCGCCTTCCGGAGCACCAGACAGGGGTTGTGAGTCTGCCATCATTAACCCCCCAGTTTCGATTTATCGCGCACCGCGCCTTTGTCGGCGCTGGTTGCCAGGCTGGCGTAGGCGCGCAGGGCAAAGGAAACCTGACGTTCACGGTTTTTCGGCGTCCAGGCTTTGTCGCCACGGGCTTCCTGCGCTTCACGACGGGCCGCCAGTTCGGCATCGCTTACCTGTAACTGAATGCCACGGTTCGGTATGTCGATGGCGATCAGGTCGCCGTCTTCAATCAGGCCAATGCTGCCGCCGCTTGCCGCTTCCGGCGAGACGTGGCCGATGGAAAGACCAGAGGTGCCGCCGGAGAAGCGTCCATCGGTGATCAGCGCACAGGCTTTGCCGAGACCCATTGATTTCAGGAAACTGGTTGGGTAGAGCATTTCCTGCATCCCCGGACCGCCTTTCGGGCCTTCATAGCGAATTACTACCACATCTCCGGCGACAACTTTACCGCCGAGAATCGCTTCTACCGCGTCGTCCTGGCTTTCGTATACTTTCGCCGGGCCGGTGAATTTGAGGATGCTGTCATCGACGCCTGCGGTTTTAACGATGCAGCCGTTTTCTGCGAAATTACCGTAGAGCACCGCCAGACCGCCGTCTTTGCTGTAGGCGTTTTCCAGCGAGCGGATACAGCCATTGGAGCGATCGTCGTCCAGCGTATCCCAGCGGCAATCCTGCGAGAATGCCTGTGTAGTACGAATGCCCGCCGGGCCAGCGCGGAACATATTTTTTACCGCATCATCCTGGGTCACGACGATGTCGTATTGTTCCAGTGTTTGCGGCAACGTCAGGCCAAGTACGTTTTTCACATCACGGTTCAGTAACCCCGCGCGATCCAGTTCGCCGAGAATACCGATAACACCACCAGCACGGTGAACATCTTCCATATGGTATTTCTGGGTGCTCGGCGCGACTTTACACAGCTGCGGTACTTTGCGGGAGAGCTTATCGATATCACTCATGGTGAAGTCGATTTCCGCTTCCTGTGCCGCCGCCAGCAGGTGAAGTACGGTGTTAGTCGATCCGCCCATCGCGATATCCAGCGTCATGGCGTTTTCAAACGCCGCCTTACTGGCGATGTTACGCGGCAGTGCGCTTTCATCATCCTGTTCGTAGTAACGTTTGGTCAATTCAACAATGCGTTTACCGGCATTGAGGAACAACTGCTTACGGTCAGCGTGGGTTGCCAGCAGCGAGCCGTTGCCCGGCTGCGACAGGCCCAGAGCTTCGGTCAGGCAGTTCATCGAGTTAGCGGTGAACATCCCGGAACACGATCCGCAGGTTGGACAGGCGGAACGTTCAACCTGATCGCTCTGGGAGTCAGAGACTTTCGGGTCTGCGCCCTGGATCATCGCATCAACCAGATCGAGCTTGATGATCTGATCGGACAGTTTGGTTTTCCCGGCCTCCATCGGGCCGCCGGAAACAAAGATCACCGGAATATTCAGGCGCAGGGAAGCCATCAGCATCCCCGGGGTGATTTTGTCGCAGTTAGAGATGCAGACCATGGCGTCGGCGCAGTGGGCATTGACCATATACTCAACGGAATCAGCGATCAGTTCGCGAGATGGCAGTGAATAAAGCATCCCCCCGTGGCCCATAGCGATCCCATCATCCACCGCAATGGTATTGAACTCTTTGGCAACGCCGCCAGCCGCTTCAATTTGTTCGGCGACCAGTTTACCGAGATCGCGCAGATGAACGTGACCCGGTACAAATTGGGTGAACGAGTTCACAACCGCGATAATCGGCTTACCGAAATCGGCGTCGGTCATTCCGGTGGCGCGCCACAGCGCACGAGCACCCGCCATATTACGACCATGAGTGGTGGTGGCGGAACGGTACTTAGGCATACTTTATTTACTCCCAGTGTCTGTCTCGTAAATGGGACGGTGCGTGCCGTCCCATTTTTTGTATTTATTGATTAACTTGATCTAACCAGCCCCATTTATCTTCGGTTTCGCCGGTGAAGAGGCCGAAGAAGGCTTGCTGGATGCGTTTGGTAACCGGGCCACAACGGCCTTCGCCTACCTGGATACCATCTACACTGCGCACTGGCGTGATTTCAGCCGCTGTACCAGACATAAACACTTCATCCGCCAGGTACAGTGATTCGCGCGACAGCACCTGCTCACGCACTTCAATTCCCAGTTCTTTCGCCAGTTTGATGATGGCGTCACGGGTAATCCCCGGCAGCGCGGATGAGGTGAACGGTGGGGTAAACAGCACACCGTCTTTCACTTCAAACAGGTTTTCGCCCGCACCTTCAGAGATATAACCATTCACGTCCAGCGCGATACCTTCCTGATAACCGTGGCGGCGCGCTTCGCTACCCACCAGCAGAGAAGAGAGGTAGTTACCACCGGCTTTTGCCGCGGTTGGGATGGTGTTTGGCGCTGCGCGGTTCCAGGAGGAAACCATTGCATCGATCCCCTGCTCCAGCGCTTCTGCACCCAGATACGCTCCCCACGGGAAAGCGGCGATAATCACGTCGGTTGAGTATCCCGCTGGCGGGTTTACGCCCATGCCAACATCACCGACGAAGATCAGCGGACGGATATAGGCGCTGGTGAGATTGTTTTTGCGGATCACGTCACGACACGCTTCCATCAGCTCATCAATGCTCTGCGAAACCGGGAAGCGATAGATTTTGGCGGAGTCATGCAGACGCTGCATATGCTCACGATGGCGGAATACAACTGGTCCTTTGTGCGAATCATAGCAACGGATACCTTCAAAAACTGAGGTACCATAGTGCAGCGCGTGCGACATCACATGCACCTTCGCGTCTTCCCAGCGAACCATTTCCCCATTGAACCAAATGTAATCAGCTTTCTTCGTGGTCATTTTTATATTCCTTTTGCGCTCAGGCGCGGATTTGTTGTGATGTGGTTGTGCTCTGGCAGATGGCAACGTGTGCGACGTCCACCAGTTTATTTAACTGACTAAACAGTAAGTCGACCGACCGTGGGCTGGCAACGGTCAATTCGATATTTATATTTTGTGCATCGCTGGCGGCGGCCATATTCATTGAGCAGACGTGGAAACCACGATGACGCACCACGCGTAAAACACGTTCTAAGGTTTCCGGATTGAAGCGAGCCGATACATTGACCTGATGTTGCATCATGATAATTTCTCCAACATTTCTGAATTACTGGCGCCAGGCGGCACCAGCGGCCAGACGTTCTCAAGTTCGTCGATTGAGACATGAAGCAGGTATGGCCCATCACTGTTCAGCATGGTGTCGAGTGCCGCTTCAACCTGGTCTTTACGGGTGATGTGTTGGCCAGGGATGCCGAAGGCGCTGGCTAACATGAGGAAATCGGGATTATCGGTAAGGGTGGTTTCGCTATATCGTTCCTGGAAAAACAGTTGCTGCCATTGTCGAACCATCCCTAACCGTTGGTTATCGAGTAAGACGATTTTCAACGGTAACTGCTTGCGTTTTACGGTGCCCAGCTCTTGCACATTCATCATGAAAGAGCCGTCACCGGAGATACAGACGACGGTATCGTTCGGTCGCGCAACTTGCGCACCAACCGCTGCCGGTAAACCAAACCCCATGGTGCCTAATCCGCTTGAAGTGATGAAATTTTCCGGGCGAGTGTGGACGATGTGCTGCGCGGCCCACATCTGGTGCTGCCCTACATCTGTGGTTACTACACAATCTTCAGGTTTACGATCCGACAGTTGTTTTAACAACAACGGCGCGTAGATAGCATCACCGGGATGGTTGTAACGCCATGCATGTTCATCACGCAGCTGCGCGCAGTGTTGCTGCCAGTCATTGATATTCAACGGCTGTCGTAATGCCGGTAACAGAGCATTTAAATCACCCTGCAATGCCACATGCGCCTGACGCAGCTTGTTCATTTCTGCCGGGTCGATATCCATATGGATAACACTGGCGTGTGGTGCGAAGGTGTTCAGTTTGCCAGTTACCCGGTCATCAAAACGTGCACCCACGGCGATCAACAAGTCACATTCCTGCACCGCAAAGTTCGCCGCTTTGGTGCCGTGCATCCCCAGCATGCCCAGATAGTACGGATAATCCGCATCAACTGCGCCAAGTCCTTTCAGCGTGCAGGTGGCAGGCATTTTTGTGGCAGAGAGAAATTCTCGTAATGCAGGAACTGCCTGCGCCATACCCACGCCACCGCCAACGTACAGCATCGGTTTTTGCGCTTTTGCCAACATCTGGCGCGCTTGCTCGACTTCGGCATGTGGGAAAGTCACTTCGTTTTCAACGGTGGTGAACCAGGGTTCCAGATCGCCGCTGGCTAACTGGATATCTTTTGGGATATCGACCAAAACCGGACCGGGACGACCTGAGCTGGCAACTTCGAATGCTTCAGCCATGATGCGCGGCAACTCTTCCAGAGACTGTACGAGGAAACTGTGTTTGGTACAGGCTAATGACAATCCCAGGACATCAACTTCCTGAAATGCATCGGTGCCGATGAAGGGAGCGGACACCTGACCGGTGATGGCAACAACAGGGATGGAATCTAACAGCGCGTCCGCAAGCCCGGTTATCAGGTTGGTTGCGCCCGGACCAGACGTGGCGATACATACGCCAGTTTTGCCGGTAGCACGGGCATAACCGATAGCCGCCATTGCCGCGCCCTGCTCATGTCGGCACAGCAAGTGCTCCACGCCGCCGTCATACAATGCATCGTAAACCGGCATAATTGCGCCACCCGGATAACCGAAAACGGTATTCACACCTTGTGCCCGCAACGCATGTACCACCCACTGTGCGCCATTCATAGTTAGTTCCCCGTCCTGAATCTTGAGAAACAGAATTTTGTGCTGTTATTCATTGTCTGCTCCTCGGTTATGTTTTTAAGGTCAAAAAAAACCCCCGGACCTTTCGGTGCGGGGGTCTTAGTTCGTTAAGGCTTGATCTCTAAGCCTTTCCTCGTCCAAGTGCAGCCCCGCACGGTGGGATAATAATCACCACCACGCTAATCACGACCAGGCTAATCACTCGTAGAAGGGCTGTCATTTTGTCTTTTCTTGCATCTTGTTCGAAGGAATGCCTAAAGAGTTACCATAGATTTTGCGAATAGCACAAGATATTTTTTGGCCGATTTTTATGATGCCTTTAATAATTTCAATAGAAATTGTTGTTTTTTAAAAAGAAAACAGTGAGTGAAAAAAATTCAATTTCAGTATGAATGTTGTTCCCTTCCTCGTAGTTAATCCTTTGTCCACTGCATTTTTGCGAGCATCGTTCCACCGCCAGAACAACTCAACTTCACTTGCACAAATAAACAGGAATCAGCCACTAAAATTCACGAATTAGCGGGCTACAGCAGCGATATCTTATGCACATAATGGCGACTCAAGGAGGGCTTATGTCACTGTCAATTGTTCATACCCGCGCAGCCCTGGGAGTAAATGCGCCCCCAATCACTGTTGAGGTACATATCAGTAAAGGTCTACCCGGCTTAACGATGGTGGGCTTACCAGAAACAACGGTAAAAGAAGCTCGCGATCGCGTGCGCAGCGCCATTATCAATAGCGGATATGAATATCCGGCGAAAAAAATCACCATCAACCTTGCTCCAGCCGATCTGCCAAAAGAAGGGGGACGATATGATTTGCCTATCGCTATTGCGTTACTGACGGCCTCAGAACAGCTTACAGCCAATAAGTTAGATGAATATGAATTAGTCGGAGAACTGGCGCTTACAGGCGCTCTGCGTGGCGTTCCCGGCGCAATCTCCAGTGCAACTGAAGCTATTAAGTCGGGCAGAAAAATTATCGTCGCGAAAGATAACGAAGATGAAGTGGGGCTAATTAACGGTGAAGGATGCCTGATAGCCGATCATCTGCAGGCTGTCTGCGCGTTTCTGGAAGGTAAGCACGCTCTCGAACGCCCGAAACCAACTAATGCAGTATCCCGGGCGCTACAACATGATCTCAGTGATGTTGTCGGTCAGGAGCAAGGAAAGCGAGGACTGGAAATTACCGCCGCTGGCGGGCACAACCTTTTACTGATTGGACCGCCGGGAACAGGTAAAACAATGCTCGCCAGCCGTATTAATGGCCTTTTGCCAGATTTAAGCAATGAAGAGGCACTGGAGAGCGCTGCGATATTAAGTCTGGTAAATGCTGAATCAGTACAAAAACAATGGCGGCAGCGCCCGTTCCGCTCACCTCATCACAGTGCGTCGTTAACTGCGATGGTGGGCGGTGGTGCAATTCCAGGGCCAGGTGAAATTTCGCTGGCGCATAACGGCGTGCTTTTTCTTGATGAGCTACCTGAATTTGAACGGCGTACACTGGATGCCTTGCGAGAGCCGATTGAATCCGGGCAGATCCATCTTTCACGCACGCGGGCCAAAATAACCTACCCGGCCCGTTTCCAGCTTGTTGGGGCGATGAATCCTAGCCCTACCGGACATTATCAGGGAAACCATAACCGCTGCACACCAGAACAAACTCTGCGTTATCTCAACCGACTCTCTGGTCCCTTTCTTGACCGATTCGACCTCTCACTGGAGATCCCATTACCGCCCCCCGGAATTTTGAGTAAAGCGGTAGTGCAGGGAGAAAGCAGCGCCACCGTTAAACAACGCGTAATGGCCGCCAGAGAGCGCCAATTAAAGCGGCAGAATAAACTGAATGCCTGGCTGGATAGTCCGGAAATACGGCAATTCTGCAAGCTTGAGAGCGAAGATGCGTTGTGGCTGGAAGAAACGCTGATCCATCTGGGGTTATCGATTCGTGCCTGGCAACGATTACTGAAGGTATCGAGAACTATTGCTGATATTGATCAGTCTGACGTCATCACACGCCAGCATTTACAGGAGGCAGTTAGCTATCGAGCTATCGATCGCTTGCTTATTCATTTACAAAAACTACTGACATAAAAAAAGGGCATTTCGCCCTTTTTATTAATCGTCGGAATCGGTGTAGTCTTCAGCACCTTCAACCTGCGGTTTACCACCGGAAAGAGTGTGAAAACGTTTTGGACGCTTGATACGCGTCATATACTTGGACCACACGCGTTCTGCTTCTGTCACTGGCTCACGTTCGCCACGGCATACTGCTACGAAGAGTTTCTCTTCCTCGGTAACCGGCTCGCGTTTGCCGAGATCCAGCTCATTGAAGGCATAACCATGACGTTCAAGCAGTTGTGCCTCTTTGATGGTGAAATCACCATGACGAGAGAATCCACGTGGATAATGTTTATTGTCGAAATATCGATTAGTCGTCGTAAAGCTTTCCGCCATCCTGCACGCTCCTAATTCTTTGACCGAGCTAGTTATGGCGCGGAGTATTAGTTACGCTTGACAGAGTGTAAAACAAAACATTTAAATCATAACGACAAATAATTTTGCGGAGAGCACTGTGGATACGGAATTGTTAAAAACTTTCCTGGAAGTTAGCCGAACGCGTCACTTTGGTCGAGCAGCTGAATCGCTCTATCTGACCCAGTCAGCAGTGAGCTTTCGAATCAGACAACTGGAAAATCAACTGGGTGTGAACCTTTTCACCCGCCACAGAAACAATATCCGTTTAACCGCTGCCGGTGAAAAACTACTGCCTTACGCAGAAACGCTCATGAGCACCTGGCAGGCCGCCCGTAAGGAGGTGGCGCATACCTCACGACATAACGAGTTTTCTATCGGTGCCAGCGCCTCGCTGTGGGAATGTATGCTTAATCAGTGGCTGGGACGCTTGTATCAAAATCAGGATGCCCATACAGGTTTACAGTTCGAAGCGCGAATTGCCCAACGGCAGTCTCTGGTAAAACAGCTGCATGAACGCCAGCTTGATCTTCTTATTACTACTGAAGCACCCAAAATGGACGAATTTAGCAGTCAGTTGTTGGGGTATTTCACTTTAGCGCTTTATACCAGTGCCCCTTCTAAACTAAAGGGAGATCTAAACTATCTGCGATTAGAGTGGGGGCCAGATTTTCAACAGCATGAGGCAGGTTTGATCGGTGCTGACGAAGTTCCCATTCTGACAACGAGTTCAGCTGAACTGGCACAGCAACAGATTGCGATGCTTAATGGTTGCACCTGGCTACCAGTCAGCTGGGCGCGTAAAAAAGGCGGTCTGCATACCGTTGTCGATAGCACAACACTTTCACGGCCGCTTTATGCTATATGGCTGCAAAATAGCGATAAAAATGCGTTGATTCGTGATCTATTGAAAATTAACGTGCTGGATGAAGTGTATTAATCTGAATGGCTGGCAAGGATGCCGGTGGAAGGATTTACTTCGGAGAGGTTATTTCAGATAAAAAAAATCCTTAGCTTTCGCTAAGGATGATTTCTGGCAGGGGCGGAGAGACTCGAACTCCCAACACCCGGTTTTGGAGACCGGTGCTCTACCAATTGAACTACGCCCCTAATTAGGGTGGCGGAACGGACGGGACTCGAACCCGCGACCCCCTGCGTGACAGGCAGGTATTCTAACCGACTGAACTACCGCTC
>NZ_PTRX01000146.1:0-231 GCF_002966045.1 Escherichia sp. MOD1-EC5189
ATACAGCAACAACATGGCCTGGTGTCTGTGGGATATGCTGACCCATCCGCGCTACGGCATGGGGAAACGTCTTGGTGTGGCGGATGTGGATAAATGGGCGCTGTATGTCATCGGCCAGTACTGCGACCAGTCGGTGCCGGACGGTTTTGGCGGTACGGAGCCGCGCATCACCTGTAATGCGTACCTGACCACACAGCGTAAGGCGTGGGATGTGCTCAGTGATTTCTGCTC
>NZ_PTRX01000147.1:0-230 GCF_002966045.1 Escherichia sp. MOD1-EC5189
GACACCGCCCTTTCACGGCGGTAACAGGGGTTCGAATCCCCTAGGGGACGCCACTTGCTGGTTTGTGAGTGAAAGTCACCTGCCTTAATATCTCAAAACTCATCTTCGGGTGATGTTTGAGATATTTGCTCTTTAAAAATCTGGATCAAGCTAAAAATTGAAACACTGAACAACGAAAGTTGTTCGTGAGTCTCTCAAATTTTCGCAACACGATGATGAATCGAAAGAAA
>NZ_PTRX01000021.1:0-104179 GCF_002966045.1 Escherichia sp. MOD1-EC5189
AACTGAAGAAAGCATTGCATTCCGGGAGCGTCCATATATGTTACCTCGCGCCCGACCCGGTAGCCGCAAGGGATAAGCCGAGGGTACCGCGAAGCGGCGATTTTGTTCGCCAGAGCCCGGGGGTGCAGGGGGCGGCGGCGATTGGCCGCCCCCTGCGCGCTCCTTGCGCCAGTCACTTTATATGGCATGACTCATAAAAGGAGCGCAACAAGAACTGGATCTCACAAACGCATTAAGTAAATACCAATCACTCTTTCGGTTTAAACCGCAGCAACCGGTTGGCGTTACTCACTACGGTAATCGACGAGAGTGCCATTGCTGCCCCGGCTACTACCGGGTTAAGCAGTGTTCCCGTGAACGGCCACAAAATACCGGCGGCGACCGGAATACCAATGCTGTTGTAGATAAACGCACCGAGCAGGTTCTGCTTCATGTTGCGCAGCGTTGCGCGGGAAATTGCGAGCGCATCCGCAACACCCATCAGGCTATGGCGCATCAGGGTAATCGCCGCGGTTTCAATGGCAACATCACTGCCGCCACCCATAGCAATACCGACATCCGCCTGAGCCAGCGCTGGCGCGTCGTTAATGCCGTCGCCCACCATTGCCACCTGACGTCCTTCACTTTGCAGACGTTTGATCGCTTCGGCTTTACCGTCTGGCAGCACGCCGGCTATCACCTCATCAATCCCTGCTTCTTTGGCGATCGCATTGGCGGTGGTGGGGTTATCCCCGGTTAGCATCACCAGACGATATCCCGCTTTATGCAGACGTTGCAGCGCCGCCACGCTATCACTACGCAATGGATCGCGTACAGCCAGCAAGGCCACCGCTTTCCCGTCAACCGCCAGCAGCACAGGCGTTGCCCCTTGCGATGCCTGAGCTGAAATATCTGCTTCAATCGCTTTAGTATCGACTTGCTGGTCATTTAACAACGCCTGATTACCCAGCAATAACGCATGACCTTCTGCTTCACCGCTCACGCCCAGCCCACGCAATGTACGGAAGCTGTTGACCTGCGGCAGCTGCATATCGCCTGCTTTATCGAGGATCGCCCGTGCCAGCGGATGGCTGGAACCTTGTTCCAGTGCCGCCGCCAGACGCAGCGCCTGCGCTTCGTCAACATCAGCAAATGTTTTCACCGCGACAACCTGCGGTTTACCTTCCGTCAGCGTCCCGGTTTTATCGAATACTACGGTATCGAGCGTACTGGCGCGCTGCAGCGCGTCGGCGTCCCGCACCAGCACGCCAAATTCAGCCGCACGCCCGACGCCGGAAATAATCGACATTGGCGTTGCCAGCCCCAGCGCACACGGGCAGGCGATAATCAGTACCGTAGTGGCAATCACCAGGGTATAAACAATTTGCGGTGCCGGACCAAAGAAGTACCAGATTGCCGCACTGACCAGCGCAATCACCACCACTACCGGCACAAATACGGCAGAGATTTTATCCGCCAACTGGCCGATTTCCGGTTTACTGCTCTGGGCCTGGCGCACCATACGAATGATCCGTGACAGCGTAGTATGGCTGCCAACCGCACTGGCACGAAACAGCACGCTACCGTCCTGCACCACGGTACCGGCATGAACGCTATCGCCTTCGCCTTTTTGCTGTGGGATAGGTTCGCCCGTCAGCATTGCTTCATCCAGCCACGCTTCGCCCTGGGTAATTTCACCATCTACCGGTACACGATCGCCGGTCGTCAGGCGTAGTAACATACCAGGCTGAACATCTGCCAGCGGCACGCTTTTTTCACCTTCGTCAGTGACCAGGCGCGCCGTCGGCGGGGTTAAATCGAGTAATTTCTCCAGCGCCTTTGAAGAACGCTGACGTGCGCGCGCTTCCAGCATATGACCGAGATTAATCAGACCGATAATCATCGCACTGGCTTCGTAATAAAGATGTCGCGCTTCCATCGGGAACCACTGCGGCCACAGGTTGACGCTCATTGAATAGAGCCACGCCACGCCAGTACCCAGCGCCACGAGCGTATCCATTGTCGCCGCACCGTTCAGCAGGCTTTTCCATGCGCTACGGTAAAAATGCCCGCCGGCGAAAACCATTACCGCCAGCGTTATCAGGCCGATAACTAACCACAGACTGCGGTTGTCGGCGGTGACCATCATGTTATCGCCGATCATCCCCCAGACCATCACCGGGATACCTACCGCCAGAGCGACAATTGCCTGCCAGCGGAAGCGCTTCATGGTAGCGACGGCGGTTTCCTGCTGGCGCTCGCGGCGTTTAGCGTCATCTTCAATCGCTTCCGCGCCGTAGCCCGCTTTTTCCACCGCCTGCACTAAATCTTGTGGGGAGGCACTGCCCATCACCAGCGCAGTACGCTCCGCCAGGTTTACCCGTGCCTGAGTGACGCCCGGTACGCTTTGCAGCGCATTTTGTACGCGGGTAACACAGCTGGCGCAGCTCATGCCGCTCAGCAGCAACTGCTGGCTGTCATCGTCATCGGCGTTTGCTGCCGGAAGCGCCTCAGAAACCGCTGTCAGTGCTTCCGACGGGATTGATGACTCCGCCAGCGGTTTAGCCTTTGGGTGGCTTACAGATGCGTCATAACCCGCTTGTTTGATGGTTTCGATCAGCTGTTCTGCACTGGCAGTACCGGTAACGTGTGCTTCAGTGATAGACACATCCGCCTGCTCAACGTCCGGGCGCTGTTCGAGACTTTCTTTCACGCGTTTAACGCAGTGACCGCAGGACAGGCCGTCCAGGGTCAGGTCGATAGTTTGTGACATAACGTACTCCTTTAAAACAGTGTTGACTGACTGTGTTAAAGGTTAAACCTTCCAGCAAGGGGAAGGTCAAGAAATTAATAAACCAGGCGGGTAAAAGTCCGTAAAGATTAAAAAATCGGCTCAATTTGCATCAGGATTAGACATTTATCTCTTTGTTTTCCTGTAGTTAAGTCGCGGGTGCTAAGTTAAATCAGGATGCCTGAAAATCGGCACCGGGGTGAGGAATCCCCTCCCGCATCTATAAAAAGGAGTTAACAAAAGATGTTAGATGCAAACACATTACAGCAGGCAGTGGATCAGGCTTACACCCAATTTCACTCACTTAACGGCGGACAAAATGCCGATTACATTCCCTTTCTGGCGAATGTGCCCAGTCAACTGGCGGCAGTGGCTATCGTGACCTGCGATGGTAAAGTCTTTAGCGCGGGTGACAGTGATTACCGCTTTGCGCTGGAATCCATCTCAAAAGTCTGTACGTTAGCCCTCGCGTTAGAAGATGTCGGCCCGCAGGCGGTACAGGACAAAGTTGGCGCTGACCCGACCGGATTGCCCTTTAACTCGGTTATCGCCTTAGAGTTGCATGGCGGCAAACCGCTTTCGCCACTGGTAAATGCTGGCGCTATTGCCACCACCAGCCTGATTAACGCTGAAAATGCCGAACAACGCTGGCAGCGAATTTTACATATCCAACAACAACTGGCTGGTGAGCAGGTAGCGCTCTCTGATGAAGTCAACCAGTCGGAACAAACGACCAACTTCCATAACCGGGCCATTGCCTGGCTGCTGTACTCCGCCGGATATCTCTATTGTGATGCAATGGAAGCCTGTGACGTGTACACCCGTCAGTGCTCCACGCTCATCAATACTATTGAACTGGCAACGCTTGGCGCGACGCTGGCGGCGGGCGGAGTGAATCCGCTGACGCATAAACGCGTTCTTCAGGCCGACAATGTGCCGTACATTCTGGCCGAAATGATGATGGAAGGGCTGTATGGTCGCTCCGGTGACTGGGCGTATCGCGTTGGTTTACCGGGCAAAAGCGGTGTAGGTGGCGGTATTCTGGCGGTCGTTCCTGGCGTTATGGGAATTGCCGCGTTTTCACCACCACTGGACGAAGAAGGCAACAGTGTTCGCGGTCAAAAAATGGTGGCATCGGTCGCTAAGCAACTCGGCTATAACGTGTTTAAGGGCTGATCATGATGAACACGGAAGGTAATAACGGTAACAAACCCCTCGGTCTATGGAACGTCGTTTCCATCGGCATTGGGGCAATGGTGGGGGCGGGGATCTTCGCGCTGCTGGGGCAGGCTGCGTTGCTTATGGAAGCCTCGACCTGGGTCGCCTTTGCTTTTGGTGGTATTGTGGCGATGTTTTCTGGTTATGCCTATGCGCGTCTGGGGGCGAGCTATCCCAGCAATGGCGGTATTATCGACTTCTTTCGTCGCGGATTAGGCAACGGCGTCTTTTCGCTGGCGCTCTCGTTACTGTACCTGTTGACGCTGGCGGTGAGCATCGCCATGGTCGCCCGTGCTTTTGGCGCTTATGCCGTGCAGTTTTTGCATGAAGGCAGCCAGGAGGAGCACCTTATTCTGCTCTACGCGTTGGGGATCATTGCGGTGATGACGCTATTCAACTCTTTAAGCAACCATGCGGTAGGACGGCTGGAAGTGATCCTCGTCGGCATTAAAATGATGATCCTGTTATTGCTGATTATTGCCGGTGTCTGGTCGCTACAACCGGCGCATATTTCCGTCTCTGCGCCTCCCAGCTCCGGTGCGTTCTTCTCCTGTATCGGGATAACCTTCCTTGCCTATGCGGGCTTTGGCATGATGGCGAACGCGGCGGATAAAGTGAAAGATCCGGCGGTCATTATGCCACGGGCGTTTCTGGTGGCGATTGGCGTTACCACACTGCTTTACATCGCGCTGGCGCTGGTACTGCTTAGCGATGTATCGGCATTAGAGTTAGAAAAATATGCCGATACCGCCGTAGCGCAGGCCGCTTCTCCGCTGCTCGGGCATGTGGGTTATGTGATCGTTGTCATCGGTGCTTTACTGGCGACGGCGTCAGCCATCAACGCGAACCTGTTCGCCGTGTTTAACATCATGGACAACATGGGAAGCGAACGCGAACTGCCGAAGCTAATGAATAAATCTCTGTGGCGGCAGAGTACCTGGGGCAACATCATCGTCGTGGTGTTGATTATGCTGATGACGGCGGCGCTAAATTTAGGCTCACTCGCCAGCGTTGCCAGTGCCACCTTTTTGATCTGCTACCTGGCGGTGTTTGTGGTGGCGATGCGCCTGCGTCATGATATTCACGCCTCGTTGCCGATTCTTATCGTTGGTACGTTGGTTATGTTGTTGGTGATCGTTGGCTTTATCTACAGCCTGTGGTCCCAGGGCAGTCGTGCGCTGATATGGATTATTGGCGCACTCTTACTCAGCCTTATTGTGGCAATGGTCATGAAGCGCAATAAAGCCGTATAAAACCTCTCTGCGCGCAGTACTTTCTGTACTGCGCCTTTGTCTTTAATTCAAATTTCTTTTCTTATTCCTTTAATAAATAAGTCACAAAAAAATGATATATACGCGATAAATCTGTGATGCTAATCACTTATTGCTGTGGATTATTCTTAATGCGTATGATGGTAATCTAAAAGTCGTAGTGTATTCTAAATAAATAACGTATAAGCTTTTTAACTGCATTTCTTTTCCAATCTCAATGTTCGACAAAAGAGGTGCACAAGTTATTACCCTTCTTAATAAAATGAGACTGGTTATAAAAACTAGTTAAAATAATGACCTGGAAGGAAGTGACTTATCTATGGCGCGATTCCAGTTTAAAAACCGTAAAAATAATGGACTTATTTTTTTAATAAGTTTTATGGTGATGGGAGAAGCTACAATTGCTGCACCGCTGCCACAATGGGCGAACGCCCCAGCGGTAACGCCAGTTGCCCGATTATCTTTACAGGAAAGTATATTACGCGCCTTTGCGCGAAATCCCGACGTCACTCAACAGGCGGCGCAGATAGGTATTGGCGAAGCGCAAATTGATGAAGCCAAAAGTGCCTGGTATCCGCACGTTGGATTAACCGGCAACGCGGGGCCGTCACGGCAAACGGACTCCAGCGGCAGGCTTGATAACAACGTTTCGTATGGCATAACCCTGACACAGCTGGTGTATGACTTCGGTAAAACAGATAACGATATCAAACTGCAAACCGCCGCTCGTGACAGCTACCGCTTTAAATTGATGGCAACTTTAACCGATGTTGCCGAAAAAACGGCGACTGCCTATATGGAGGTCAGTCGTTATCAGGCGTTGTGCGATGCGGCTCAACGCAATATCCACTCGCTGGAAAACGTCTACAACATGGCGGCGCTGCGCGCTAACGCTGGTCTGAACTCATCGTCAGATGAATTGCAGGCCCAGACGCGTATAGCGGGAATGCGCTCGACGCTGGAGCAATATCAGGCGCAGATGGCGAGCGCCAAAGCGCAACTGGCGGTGCTCACTGGCGTCCAACCGGAGGCGATAGCCGCGCCACCTGCTGAATTAGCCGAGCAGCCGGTATCGTTGAAAAATATTGATTACCAGTCCATCCCGCTGGTGCTTGCGGCAGAAAACTTACGCCAGTCTGCCCAGTACGGCGTGGAGAAAACCAAATCGCAATACTGGCCGACGCTCAGTATTCAGGGCGGCAAAACGCGCTACCAGACCAGCGACCGCTCGTACTGGGACGACCAGTTACAACTAAACGTTAACGCGCCGCTGTATCAGGGCGGCGCGGTTTCTGCCCAGGTGCAACAGGCCGAAGGGCAACAAAAAATCTCTGCCTCGCAGGTCGAACAGGCAAAACTGGATGTGCTGCAACGAGCGTCTGTGGCATATGCGAACTGGACCGGCGCACGGGGTCGCGAAGAAGCCGGTTTAGCACAATCCGAAAGTGCGCACAAAACGCGAGATGTGTACCAAAATGAATATAAATTGGGCAAACGCAGCCTGAATGATCTATTAACCGTCGAGCAAGATGTCTTTCAGGCGCAATCGGCTGAAATAAATGCCAATTATGATGGCTGGGTCGCCGCAGTGAATTATGCCGCTGCGGTTAATAACCTTATTCCATTAGCGGGAATTAAACAGGGCTTATACAACGACTTACCCGACTTGAAATAATCCTGCCATTATTAATATCAGGTATGCATCGTTGTTAAGTGATTACCTTTGTCTTATTTAGATAAATGGACTCGCTAAGGATATGCGCCATTTATCAGGAATGCCATTATGAGCCTGATTATTGATGTTATTTCGCGAAAAACATCCGTCAAACAAGCGCTGATTAATCCTGGCGACGTTACGGTTGTCATTTATGAGCCCTCTGTAGTGCAGGTTCATGCTCAGGCATCTGCCGTTGCGCGTTACGTCCGTGAAGGAAATGACCTGCTGATCTATATGCAAGACGGCACGGTGATCCGCTGCAACGGTTATTTCCTGCAAGCGGCAAATACCAGCGAACAATCTCAACTGGTGTTTGCCGATGGTCAACAGCTGACACATGTCACCTTTGCCGATACCGCCGCCGGTGGCTTAGCGCCCGTGGAGCTGACCGCTCAGACTACCGCAATTGAAAGCATTGCGCCGTATCTTGATACCGTCGCTCAGACCAGTGCCTTCCCGTGGGGATGGTTAGCGGGTGCCGCGGTAGGTGGTGGCGCGCTTGGCGCTTTACTGGCAAGCGGTGGTGATGATGACTCAAAAACTGAAGTGGTTAACAACCCACCGCCAGCCGAACCCGGCAATGCCACTCCATCGTTTTTGGTAACCGATAATCAGGGCGATCAACGCGGTATTCTTTCCGCCAACGATATCACCGATGACACTACGCCAACCTTTAGCGGCAGCGGACAGGCGGGGGCGACTATTCAGATTAAAGACAGTAACGGCAATACTATTGCCAGTACTCAGGTAGACAGTAACGGGCGCTGGAGCGTCGATTTACCCGCACAAAGCGCGGGCGAACATACCTGGTCAGTGGTGCAAATCGTCGGCAGCACCATTACTAACGCTGGGTCGATAACGTTAACCATCGACAATAGTCAGGCTGTCGTACAGGTTGCCACCACCGCAGGCGATAACATCATTAACGCCAGCGAACAGGCCGCCGGGTTTACGCTTTCTGGCACCAGTAGCCATCTGGCACAGGGAACAGAACTCACCGTCACGCTAAACGGCAAAACCTACACCACCAGCGTAGGCGCTAACGGCGCGTGGAGCGTGCAGGTGCCGACCGCCGACGCCCAGACATTAGGCGAAGGGAATCAGGCAGTGCTGGTCAGCGGGAAAGACGCCACAGGCAATACCGTCACTGGCGCGCAGCTGCTAACGGTCGATACCCAACCGCCAACGCTTGCCATCAACACTATCGCTCAGGACAACATCGTCAGTGCTGCGGAACATAACGCCGCGCTGGTACTGAGCGGCACTTCGAATGCAGAAGCGGGGCAAACAGTAACCCTGACCGTCAACGGGAAAAACCATTCAGCAACCGTCGGTAGCGACGGAACCTGGCAAGTGACGCTGCCTGCCACGGAGGTCCAGGCACTGGCGGAGGGGAACTACGCTGTCAATGCCAGTGTCAGCGATCGGGCAGGGAACACCACCAGCAACAGCGCGAATTTCACGGTAGACACCTCAGCACCCGTGGTCAGCGTTAACACCGTGGCGGGCGACGATATTCTTAATAATGCCGAGCAGGCCGTCGCGCAGATCATCTCCGGACAAGTCAGCGGTGCTTCTCCAGGCGATACGGTAACGGTGAAATTGGGCACTCATGTCCTGACGGGCATCGTGCTGGCAGATGGCAGCTGGAATGTGGCACTGGACCCGGCGGTAACCCGCACTTTAGCGCGTGGCCCTAACGATATTATCGTCACGGTGACCGATGCCGCCGGAAATACCGGTACAGCGACTCATAACATCACCCTGGCGGGCGTCGCGCCGCAAGTCGCGATAGATGCGATCAGCGGAGATAACGTACTGAATGCGTTGGAGTCTCAGCAGCCGCTAACGTTAAGCGGCACCAGCAATTTGCCCGATGGCGGTACAGTTAGCGTGACGTTGAATAATGTCACGTATAGCGCTCAGGTCAGCGGCGGCGTCTGGTCGCTGAGCGTTCCGGTGAGTGATGTTGTTAATCTTGCGAACACCAATTACACCGTCACTGCCAGCGCCACCGATGTGACCGGCAACACTGGCACCGCGCAGAGCAATTTGCTGGTCGATACGGTGCTGCCGCAGGTGATCATCAACACCTTTGCGGGCGACAACATTGTCAACAACGCCGAAGCGGGAGCAGATCAAACCCTGAGTGGCGTCGTCGTGGGCGCCGCGCAGGGCGATACGGTCACTATTGAACTGGGCGGCAATACTTACACGGCGACGGTGGGCAGTAATCTCACCTGGAGCGTGAGCGTTCCGTCGGCAGATTTACAGGCGCTGGGCGATGGTGCGTTAACCATTAACGCCTCTGTCACCAACGTGCATGGCAACACCGGCAGCAGTGCGCTTGATATCACCATCAGCGCCGGGCTGCCGGGGCTGCGCATTGACACCATCGCGGGCGATGATGTGATCAATGCCGTTGAGCAACAGCAAAACCTGATCATCACCGGTAGTAGTACTAATCTGCCCGTCGAAAGTGTGGTCACCGTTTTGCTCGGTGGCAAAAGCTACCTGGGGGTGACCGACAGCAGCGGCAACTGGCAGGTGGGCGTGCCTGCGGCAGATCTACAGGCGCTGACGCCGGGTACGATAGTAGTTAATGCCAGCGCAGCGGACCCCGCCGGGAACCCGGTTTCTATCGATCGCAACGTGGACGTTAATCCGGGCGCGGTGCTTATCACCATCAATACCGTCTCCGGCGATGACATTATCAATGCCGCAGAAAAAGGCGCGCCGTTAACGCTGACCGGCACCACGCAACTGGTGGAAACCGGGCAAACCGTGGTAGTGAAATTCGCCGGACAAACCTTTACCACCACCGTTCAGGCAGGTGGTGGCTGGAGCCTGACCATCCCCGCCAGCGCGGTGAGCAGCCTGGCAGACGGTGCGGCGGAAATCACTGCGACCGTCACTAATATCAGCGGTAACACAGGCGACACCTCCCGCACCATTACCGTCGACAGCCAGGCCCCGGCCTTAAGCATTGACTCGCTGACGGCTGATAACATCATCAACGCCGCCGAAAGCGGGCAGGATCTGCAAATTACGGGCACCACTGACGCTCAGCCGGGGCAGACGGTGACCGTTACGCTGAATGGGCAGACCTATCAGGGCGTCGTGCAGTCAGATGGCACCTGGAGCGTGACCGTTCCCGCCGCCAACGTTGGCGCACTGGCTGACGGCAACGCCACGGTGACCGCCAGCGTGAACGATATCGCTGGTAACCCGACCAGCGTCTCACGGGTGGCGCTGGTCGATGCCACGCCGCCGGTGGTGACCATTAATCCGGTGGCAACCGATAACGTCATTAACACGCCGGAACACACTCAGGCGCAAATCATCAGCGGCACGGTCACCGGCGCGCAGGCGGGCGATATTGTCACCGTTACGCTGAATGATGTGGATTACACCACAGTGGTGGATGCTTCCGGCAACTGGAGTCTGGGCGTTCCGGCCTCCGTTGTCAGCGGACTGGTGGACGGCAGTTATCCGATCAACGTTTCAGTGACTGATCGCGCCGGAAATACGGGTAGCCAGTCACTGACCGTCACGGTTGATACCGCCGCGCCGGTGATTGGCATTAACACTATCGCGGCCGATGATGTGATCAACGCCAGCGAAAAAGGGGCCGATGTTCAAATTACCGGCACCAGCGATCAGCCTGTTAATACCACCATCACCGTGACGCTGAACGGGCAAAATTACACCACTACAACCGACGCCTCCGGCAACTGGAGCGTCACCGTTCCGGCATCGGCGGTAACCGCACTGGGCCAGGCCAACTATACGGTAACGGCGGCGGTGACCAGCGATATCGGCAACAGCGCCACCGCCAGCCATAACGTGCTGGTCGACAGCGCGCTGCCCGGCGTGACCATTAACCCGGTGGCAACCGACGATATTATTAACGCCGCCGAAGCGGGCGTTGCGCAAACCATCAGCGGGCAGGTGACTGGAGCCGCCGTTGGCGACACGGTAACCGTTACGCTGGGCGGTAATACTTACAGCACCACCGTGCAGGCCGGTTTAAGCTGGAGCGTGAGCGTTCCGGCGGCAGATATTCAGGCGCTGGGTAATGGTGATTTAACGGTGAGCGCCTCGGTCACCAATCAAAACGGCAACACCGGCAGCGGCACACGGGACATCACCATTGACGCCAATCTGCCCGGTCTGCGGGTCGATACGGTGGCGGGTGATGATGTGGTCAATATCATCGAACACGGGCAGGCGCTGGTGGTCAGCGGCAGCAGCTCAGGGCTGGCTGAAGGCACCCCGCTTACAGTTACGATTAATAATGTGGAATACACCACTGCGGTGCAGGCCGATGGTAGCTGGAGCGTGGGCGTCACGGCGGCGCAGGTTAGCGCCTGGCCTGCGGGGACGGTGTCTATTGCTGTATCCGGGGAAAGTAGCGCCGGAAATCCGATAAGCATTACGCATCCGGTAACGGTGGATCTCACGCCGGCGGCGATCACAATCAACACCATCGCCACGGACGACGTGATTAACGCCGCAGAAAAAGGCGCTGATTTAACCCTTTCCGGCACCACCACTAATGTAGAGCCAGGACAAACCGTCACCGTCAACTTTGGCGGGAAAAATTACACCGCCAGCGTGGCGAGCGATGGTAGCTGGACTGCCACCGTTCCTGCCGCCGATCTGGCAGCATTACCTCAGGGCAGCGCCTCCGCGCAGGCCAGCGTCAGCAATATCAATGGCAATAGCGCCTCGGCGGTGCATAACTACAGCGTCGATAGCAGCGCGCCAACCATCATTATCAATACCGTCGCCAGCGACAATATCGTTAACGCCAGCGAAGCTGATACTGGCGTGACGGTGAGCGGCAGCACCACCGCTGAAGCGGGGCAGATTGTTACGGTAACGCTTAACAGCCCAACTGTGCAGACCTATCAGGCAACGGTACAGGCCGACGGCAGCTGGAGTATTAATATTCCGGCGGCAGACCTTGAGGCATTGACGGATGGCAGCCACACCCTGACCGCCACGGTCAATGACAAAGCGGGCAACCCGGCGAGCACCACGCATAATCTGGCGGTGGATCTCACCGTTCCGGTACTGACCATTAACACCATTGCGGGCGATGATATTATTAACGCCGCCGAACACGGGCAGGCGCTGGTGATTTCCGGTTCCAGCACCGGCGGAGAAGCGGGCGATGTCGTCACCGTCACGCTAAACAGTAAAACCTACACCACGACGCTGGATGCTTCCGGCAACTGGAGCGTCGGCGTTCCGGCTGCGGATGTCTCTGCGCTGGGCAGCGGCACGCAAACCGTGACGGCGACCGTTACCGATGTGGCTGGCAACAGCGACAACGAGACGCACACGGTCACCGTTAACCTTACCGCGCCGACCATTGGCATCAACCCCATTGCCAGCGATGACGTGATTAATGCCACGGAAAAAGGCGCGGATCTGCAAATTTCCGGCACCAGTAATCAGCCAACAGGCACCACAATTACGGTGACGCTGAACGGGCAAAATTACTCCGCCACGACGGACGCCGCAGGCAACTGGAGCACCACGGTGCCAGCCTCTGCCGTCGGTGCGCTGGGCGAAGCCAGTTACACGGTGACGGCGAACGTCACCGACAGCGCGGGCAACAGCAATTCCGCCAGCCATAACGTGCAGGTGAATACCGCGCTGCCTGGCGTCACCATTAATCCGGTAGCGACTGACGATATTATTAACGCTGCCGAATCGGGCGTGGCGCAGACTATCAGCGGCCAGGTGACGGGTGCGGCGGCGGGCGATACGGTTACCGTAACGCTTGGCGGGAAAACCTACACCGCTACCGTGCAGGGGAATTTAAGCTGGAGCGTGGATGTTCCGGCGGCGGATATTCAGGCTATCGGTAATGGCGAACTGACAGTTAATGCCTCGGTAACTAACGGCGTGGGTAATACCGGCAGCGGTGCGCGCGATATTGTGATAGATGCCAATCTGCCAGGTCTGCGCGTTGATACCGTGGCGGGCGATGATGTGGTTAACAGCATCGAGCACGGTCAGGCACTGGTGATAACCGGTAGCAGCAGCGGGCTGGCGGTGGGCGCGGCGCTGACGGTGGTGATTAACACGGTCACTTACGCTGCGACAGTATTAGCTGATGGCACATGGAGCCTTGGTGTTCCGGCAGCAGATGTGGGCAACTGGCCTGCGGGGACGGTGGATATCACGGTTTCAGGCGCCAGTAGCGCAGGAAACCCGGTCACCATCACCCATCCGGTCACCGTCGATCTGGCGGCGGTGGCGATCTCCATTAACACCGTTTCCGGCGACGATGTGATTAACGCCGCTGAAAAAGGGGCCGATTTAACCCTTTCCGGCAGCACTTCCGGCGTGGAAGCGGGGCAAACCGTCACCGTCACCTTTGGCGGCAAAACCTATACCGCTACCGTAGCGGGCGATGGCAGCTGGACAACCACCGTACCCGCCGCCGATCTCAGCGCGTTACGTGACGGCGACGCCACGGTACAGGCCAGTGTCAGCAATATTAACGGGAACACGGCTTCGGCAACCCACGCCTATAGCGTCGATGCCACGGCACCGACGCTTGCCATTAACACTATTGCCACAGACGATATTCTTAACGCCGCTGAGGCGGGCAATCCGTTAACCATCAGCGGCACCAGCACCGCCGAAGCGGGGCAAACGGTAACCGTCACGCTTAATGGTGTGGCTTACATCGGCACCGTTCAGGCGGGCGGTAGCTGGAGCGTCAGCGTGCCGACAACAGATCTCAGCAAACTGACCGCCAGCCCGTACACGGTCAGCGCCTCGGTAAGCGACAAAGCGGGTAACCCGGCGACCGCCACTCACGGCCTGGCGGTGGATCTCACCGTGCCAGTTTTAACCATTAACACCGTCTCCGGCGATGACATCATTAACGCCGCCGAACACGGACAGGCGCTTGTGATCTCCGGTTCCAGCACTGGCGGGGAAGCGGGCGATGTCATTACCATCACGTTAAACAGTAAAACCTACACTACCACGCTGGACGCCTCCGGCAACTGGAGCGTCGGAGTTCCGGCAGCAGACGTCACTGCGCTGGGCAGCGGCCCGCAAACCATCACTGCGGTTATTACCGATGCGGCAGGCAACAGCGATGATGCCAGCCGCACGCTCACCGTGAATCTCACCTCGCCAACCATTGGTATCAACACTATCGCCAGCGATGACGTGATTAACGCCACAGAAAAAGGCGCGGATCTGCAAATTACTGGCACCAGTAATCAGCCCGCAGGCACCACCATTACAGTGACGCTGAACGGACAAAATTACACCTCTACCACCGATAGCAGTGGCAACTGGAGCGCCACGGTGCCAGCGTCAGCGGTTAGCGCGTTGGGTGAAGCTAACTACACAGTAACCGCGAACGTCACCGATAGCGCGGGCAACAGTAATTCCGCCAGCCATAATGTGCTGGTCAACAGCGCCTTACCTGGCGTTACCATTAACGCAGTGGCAACCGATGACATTATTAATGCCGCCGAAGCGGGCAGTGCGCAAACCATCAGCGGGCAGGTGACGGGCGCGGCGGCGGGCGATACGGTCACCGTCACGCTGGGCGGCAACACCTACACCGCCACGGTGCAGGCTAATTTAAGCTGGAGCGTTAGCGTTCCGGCGGCGGATATTCAGGCGCTGGGTAACGGTTCTCTGACAGTTAACGCCTCGGTCACCAATGGCGTTGGCAACACGGGCAGCGGCTCGCGCGATATCACGATCGACGCCAATCTGCCTGGCCTGCGTGTCGATACCGTGGCGGGCGATGACGTTATTAACAGCATTGAGCACAGTCAGGCGCTGGTGATCACCGGGAGCAGCAGCGGATTAACGGTGGGAACCGCATTAACGGTTGTTATCAACAACGTCACTTACGCTGCCACGGTGTTAGCTGACGGTACATGGAACCTCGGCGTTCCGGCGGCAGACGTCAGCAACTGGCCTGCGGGTACGGTGGATATCACGGTAAGCGGCACCAACAGCGCCGGAACAACCTCCACCATTACCCATCCGGTTACCGTCGATCTGGCGGCGGTCGCCATAACCATTAACACTCTCTCCGGCGATGATGTGATCAATGCCGTCGAAAAAGGCGAAACGCTGGTGGTGAGCGGCAGTACCAGCGGTGTAGAAGCCGGGCAGACGGTGACCGTCACCTTTGGCGGCAAAAATTACACCACCACTGTGGAAGCCAACGGTAGCTGGACGGTGAATGTGCCGCCTGCCGATCTCGCTGCGTTGCCGGACGGCGCGGGCAACGTGCAGGCGAGTGTCAGCAACATTAACGGCAACAGCGCCCAGGTCGATCGCGCGTACAGCGTCGATGCCACCGCGCCGCTTGTGACCATCAACACCATCGCCAGCGACGATATTCTCAACGTGAGTGAAGCGGGCGCGGGGATAACCATCAGCGGCACCACCACGGCGCTGGCCGGGCAGACGCTGACTGTCACGCTCAATAACAACACGTACCAGACTACCGTCCAGGCCGATGGCACCTGGAGTGTGAACGTTCCGGCGACAGATTTAAGCGGATTAACCGCCAGCAGTTATACCGTGACCGCCACGGTGAGCGACAAAGCGGGTAACCTGGTAAGCACAGACCACGCGCTGGCGGTGGACGTTACTGCGCCGGATCTCACCATTAACACCGTCGCGGGCGATGACATTATCAACGCCATCGAACACGGGCAGGCGCTGGTGGTGAGCGGAACCAGTACGGGCGCGGCGGCAGGCGATGTGGTGACCGTCACGCTGAACGGTAAAAACTACACCACCACGCTGGACGCCTCCGGTAACTGGAGTGTGGGTATTCCAGCGGCGGATGTCACGGCGCTGGCGACCGGCAGCCAGACCATCACCGCCAGCCTGAGCGATCGCGCGGGCAACAGCGACAGCACGACTCACGATGTGACCGTTGATCTTAGCGGCCCGACGCTGACCATTAACACCGTCTCCGGCGATGACATCATTAATAATGCGGAGAAAACCCAGGATCTGACCATCAGCGGCGGCTCCAGCGGTCTGGCGACCGGCACCACGGTCACCGTGATGTTGAACGGCCTGGCGTACAGCGCCACCACCGACGGCTCCGGCAACTGGAGCGTTACCGTGCCGGCTTCGGCGGTCGGCGCACTGGGCGAGGCGGTTTATTCGATTAGCGCCAGCGCCACCGACAGCGCGGGAAACAGCGGCAGTACCACCCATACGGTAAATGTCGAATCACTCCTGCCTGGGGTGATTATTAATACCGTGGCGGGCGATGACATTATCAACGCCGCTGAAATCGCCGTTAACCAGACCCTCAGCGGACAGGTTACGGGGACGGCAGCAGCAGGAGATTCGGTCACTGTCACGCTCGGCGGTAATCAATACATTGCCACCGTGCAGCCAGATTTAAGCTGGAGCGTCAGCGTGCCTGCGGCAGATTTGCAGGCGCTGGGTAACGGTGAACTGACCATCAGCGCCTCGGTGACTAATTCTGCAAATAATACTGGCACCGCAACGCACGACATCGTGATAGACGCCAATCTGCCAGGCCTGCGAGTCGATACCGTGGCAGGCGATGATGTGATTAACAGCATTGAGCACACTCAGGCACTGGTGGTCACCGGCAGTAGTACCGGACTGGCGGCGGGCGCGGCGTTGACGGTGGTTATCAATAGCGTCACCTACGGCGCAACGGTACTCGCCGATGGCACCTGGAGCGTCGGCGTTCCGGCAGCGGACGTGGCTAACTGGCCTGCGGGGACGGTCAATATTGCCGTCTCTGGCACCAATACCGCAGGAACCACAACCAGCATTACTCATCCGGTCACCGTCGATCTTGCGGCCGTGGCGATTACCATCAACACCCTTTCCACTGACGATGTGATAAACGCCGCCGAGAAAGGCACTGATTTGCAGCTTTCCGGCACCACCTCCGGCGTGGAAGCGGGGCAGACTATTACCGTTATTTTCGGTGGCAAAAGCTACACCACCACGGTTGCCGCGGATAATACCTGGGGGCTGACGATCCCAGCAGCCGATCTCGCAACCTTGCCGGATGGCGCAGCAAACATCCAGGCCAGCGTCAGCAACGTCGCGGGTAACAACGCCCAGGCTACGCATGTTTATAGCGTCGATGCCACCGCGCCCTCCGTTACTATCAACACCATCGCCAGCGACGATATTCTTAATGCCGCCGAAGCGGGATCGGCGCTGACCATCAGCGGCACCAGCACCGCAGAAGCCGAGCAGACAGTGACCGTGACGCTAAACGGCATCAATTACAGCGGCAACGTGCAGGCAGACGGGAGCTGGAGCGTCAGCGTACCAACTGGCGATTTAGCCGACCTTACCGCCAGCCCCTATACGGTGAGCGCGGCGGTCAGCGACAAAGCGGGCAACCCAACCTCGGCAACGCATAACCTGACGGTGGATCTTGCCGCTCCGGTCGTCACCATTAACACGGTAGCGGGCGATGACATCATTAACGCCACGGAACATGCTCAGGCGCAGATTATCAGCGGCTCGGCAACGGGCGCGACGACGGGTAACACGGTTTCCGTGACGATTGGCACGACCACCTACACCACCGTGCTGGACGCCAACGGCAACTGGAGCATCGGCGTGCCTGCCAGCGTGATTTCCGCGCTGGCCCAGGGCGATGTGACCATTACCGCCACGGTTACCGACTCCGCAGGCAACAGCGGCACGGCCTCGCACACTGTCAGCGTGGCGCTCGGTACACCGATACTCGCCATTAACACCATCGCCGTCGATGACATCATCAACGCCACGGAGAAAGTCGCGGATCTGTCGATTTCCGGCACCAGCAACCAGCCTGCGGGCACGCAGGTAACTGTTACGCTCAACGGGCAAAATTACACCACCACTGCCGATGCTTCCGGGAACTGGAGCGTGACTGTTCCGGCGTCTGCGGTTGGTACGCTCGGTGAAGCGACTTATACGGTGACTGCCGCCGCAACCGATGTTGATGGCAATAGCGGTTCCGCCAGCCATAACGTGCAGGTTAATACCGCGCTACCGGGCGTCACCATTAACGTTGTGGCAACGGACGATATTATTAACGCCGCCGAAGCGGGGGCAACTCAAACTATCAGCGGGCTGGTCACGAGGGCCGCGGCGGGCGATACGGTGACCGTGACGCTCGGTGGGGCGACTTACACCGCTACGGTACAGGCAGACTTAAGCTGGAGTGTCGATGTTCCGGCTTCGGCGTTACAGGCGTTGGGCAACGGAGAGCTGACCATTTCGGCTTCGGTAACGAACAGCGTAGGCAATACCGGTAACGGCACGCGCGAAATCACCATAGACGCGAATCTCCCCGGTCTGCGGGTCGATACCGTGGCGGGCGATGATGTGGTCAACATTATCGAGCACAGTCAGGCGCTGGTGATTACCGGCAGCAGCTCTGGGCTGGCGGTGGGTAGCAATGTCACGCTGACCATTAACGGGCAAACCTATGTTGCGGCAGTGCTGGCGGATGGCACCTGGAGCGTCGGCGTTCCGGCGGTGGATGTCAGCGCCTGGCCTGCGGGGGCGGTGACGATTACGGCGAGCGGCAGCACTACAGCCGGAAACCCGGTGAGCGTTACGCATCCGGTGACAGTCGATCTCTCGGCGGTGGCGGTCAGCATCAACGCCATTACCGCCGATGATGTGATTAACGCCGCTGAAAAAGGCGCGGCATTAACGCTCTCCGGCAGCACCTCTGGCGTGGAGGCCGGGCAAACGGTCACCGTGACCTTTGGCGGTAAAACCTATATTGCAAGTGTCGCGGCGAATGGTTCCTGGAGCACCACGGTTCCGGCGGCGGATATGGCAGCCCTGCGTGATGGTGATGCCAGCGCACAGGCCAGCGTCAGCAACGTTAACGGCAACAGTGCCACCACTACCCACGCTTACAGCGTCGATGCCAGCGCGCCAACGGTGACCATTAACGCTATTGCGGGTGACGATATTCTTAACGCCGCCGAAGCGGGTACGGCGCTGACCATCACCGGCAGCAGCACGGCGGAAGCCGGGCAGACGGTGACCGTCACGCTCAATGGCGCAAATTATACCGGCACGGTGCAAACAGACGGTAGCTGGAGCGTCAGCGTGCCGCCTTCAGCGTTAAGCGCCCTGACCGCCAGCAACTACACCGTCAGCGCGGCGGTGAGCGACAAAGCCGGAAACCCGGCCTCCGCTAACCATAACCTGACGGTGGATACATCCGTTCCGGTCGTCACCATCAACACGGTGGCGGGCGATGATGTAATCAACGCGACGGAACACGCCCAGGCGCAGATCATCAGCGGCTCCGCCACGGGTGCGGCAACCGGTAGCACCGTGACGGTGACTATCGGCACAAACACCTTTACCACCGTGCTGGACGCCAGCGGTAACTGGAGCGTCGGCGTACCGTCGAGCGTCGTCTCGGCGCTGGCGAACGGCACGGTGACCATTAACGCCAGCGTCACCGACGCCGCCGGAAACAGCGGCAACGCCACGCATCAGGTGGCGGTCAATACCGGGCTGCCGTCAATTACCTTTAACGCCATCAGCGGCGATAACGTCCTGAATGCCGATGAAAAAGGCCAGCCGTTGACCATCAGCGGTAGCAGTACGGGGCTGGCGACAGGCGCACAGGTTACCGTCACGCTCAACGGTCATAACTACAGCGCCACCACCGACGCGGCGGGCAACTGGACCTTAACCGTTCCGGTCAGCGATCTGGCGGCTCTAGGCCAGGCCAACTATACCGTCAGCGCCAGTGCCACCAGTACGGTGGGTAACACTGCCAGCAGCCAGGCGAATTTGCTGGTCGACAGCGGCCTGCCAGGCGTCACCATCAATACCGTGGCGGACGACGATATTATCAACGCCGCCGAAGCCGGGGCCGATCAAACCATCAGCGGGGGGGTGACCCGCGCCGCCGCTGGCGATACGGTTACTGTGACGCTGGGCGGCAACACTTACACCACCACGGTACAGGGCAACTTAAGCTGGAGCGTCACCGTTCCGGCAGCCGATCTCCAGGCGCTGGGAAATGGTGATTTGACCATTACCGCCTCGGTCACCAACGCGAATGGCAACACCGGTAGCGGCACGCGGGATATCACCATTGATGCCAACTTGCCGGGGCTGCGCGTGGATACCGTGGCGGGCGATGATATCGTCAACAGCATCGAGCATGGTCAGGCACTGGTGATCACTGGTGGCAGTAGTGGCCTGAATGCAGGTGCTGTGCTGACGGTTACCATCAACAGTGTGGCTTATTCTGCCACGGTACAGGCAGACGGGAGCTGGAGCGTCGGCATTCCGGCGGCAAACGTCAGCGCCTGGCCTGCGGGGCCGTTAGCCGTTGACGTAACAGGCCAGAGCAGCGCCGGAAACCCGGTCAGCGTCAGCCATCCGTTCACCGTCGATTTAACGGCGGTGGCAATCAGCATCAACACCGTTGCCAGCGACGACGTGATTAACGCCGCCGAAAAAGGCACCAATCTGACCCTTTCTGGCAGCACCAGCGGAATTGAAAGTGGGCAAACCGTTACCGTCACTTTTGGCGGCAAAACCTACACCGCCAGCGTCGCCGCCAACGGAAGCTGGAGCGTAACGGTTCCGGCGGCAGATCTGGCAACCTTGCCAGACGGCGCGGCGAACGTGCAGGCCAGTGTCAGCAGCGCGAGCGGCAACAGTGCCTCGGCGACCCATGCGTACAGCGTTGACGCCAGCGCGCCGACGCTCACCATTAACACCATCGCCAGCGATGACATCCTTAACGCCACGGAGGCGGGAAACCCGCTCACCATCAGCGGCACCAGCACCGCCGAAACCGGGCAGACGGTCACCGTCACCCTTAACGGCGCAACTTACACCGGTAATGTACAGGAGGACGGTAGCTGGAGCGTCAGCGTTCCCACTTCAGCCCTGGTCGCGCTCACCGCAAGCAATTACACCGTCAGCGCCACGGTCAACGACAAAGCGGGCAACCCCGGCAGCGCCAGCCATAATCTGGCGATAGACACCACCGCGCCGGTTCTCACCATTAACACCGTGGCGGGCGATGACATCCTTAACGACGCCGAACACGCCCAGGCGCTGGTGATCTCCGGTACCAGCACGGGCGGGGAAGCGGGCGATGTGGTGAGCGTTGTGCTCAATGGCAAAACGTATACCACGACGCTGGATGCCTCCGGCAACTGGAGCGTTGGCGTTCCAGCAGCGGATGTTGCGGCACTCAGTAGCGGCGCACAGACCATCACCGCCAGCGTCAGCGATCGGGCGGGCAACAGCGACGAGGCCAGCCGAACCGTCACCGTTAACCTCACCGCGCCAGCGATTAGCATCAACACCATCGCGGGCGATGACGTGATCAACGCGACGGAAAAAGGATCGAATCTGGCGCTTTCCGGCACCAGCGATCAGCCTGCGGGCACGGCGATCACCGTCACGCTGAATGGACAAAACTACAGCGCCACCACCGATGCCTCCGGCAACTGGAGCGTCACCGTGCCCGCCTCGGCGGTCAGTGCGCTGGGCGAAGCCACCTACAGCGTGACGGCGAGCGTCACCAACGCCCAGGGCAACAGCAGTACTGCCAGCCATAATGTGCAGGTCAATACCGCGCTGCCAGGCGTCACCATTAATCCGGTGGCGACGGACGACATTATCAATGCCGCCGAAGCGGGTAGCGCACAAACCATCAGCGGCCAGGTAACCGGGGCGGCGGCGGGCAGCACCGTCACCGTTGAACTGGGCGGTAAAACTTACACCGCCACCGTGCAGGCTGATTTAAGCTGGAATGTGAGCGTGCCTGCCGCTGACTGGCTGGCGCTGGGTAACGGTGAATTAACCGTTAATGCCTCGGTAACCAACGCCGTTGGCAACACCGGCAGCGGCACGCGCGATATCACCATCGATGCCAGTCTGCCTGGTCTGCGGGTGGATACCGTCGCAGGCGATGATGTGGTCAATATCATCGAACACGGTCAGGCACAGGTGATCACCGGGAGCAGCTCCGGCTTTACGGCAGGCACGGCGCTGACCGTGGTGATAAATAACCAAACTTATGCCGCCACGGTGTTGGCGAACGGCAGCTGGAGCGTCGGCGTTCCGGCGGCGGATGTCAGTAACTGGCCTGCGGGAACGCTGAATATTACCGTTAGCGGGGCGAACAGTGCCGGAACGCAAACCAGCATTACCCATCCGCTGACCGTTGATCTCACTACCGTTGCCATCAGCATTAACGCTATTACCCCTGATGATGTGATTAACGCCGCCGAAAAAGGCGCGGCGCTAACGCTTTCCGGCAGCACGTCCGGCGTCGAAGCGGGGCAAACCGTTACTATTACCTTTGGCGGCAAAACCTACACCACCACGGTGGCGGCAAACGGTAGCTGGAGCACCACCGTTCCGACTGCGGATTTGGCGGCTTTGCGTGACGGCGATGCCAGCGCCCAGGTGCGGGTGACTAACGTCAACGGCAACAGCGCCACGGCAACGCATGAATACAGCGTCGATAGCGCCGCGCCAACGGTGACCATCAACACCATTGCCAGCGATAACATCATCAACGCCAGCGAAGCGGCGGCGGGCGTGACGGTTTCCGGCACCAGCACGGCGGAAACCGGGCAAACGCTCACCGTCACGCTAAACGGCACTAACTACCAGACCACGGTGCAGGCAGACGGCAGCTGGAGCTTAACGCTGCCTGCCAGTGACTTAACCGCACTTGCCAATAACGGCTACACCCTGACTGCCACGGTCAGCGATCTGGCGGGTAACCCTGGCAGCGCCAGCAAAGGCGTCACCGTCGATACCACCGCGCCCGTCATCAGCTTCAACACCGTGGCGGGTGATGATGTGATTAATAACGTCGAACACGCTCAGGCGCAGATTATCAGCGGCACCGCCACGGGCGCGGTGGCGGGTGACCGCCTGGTGGTGACCATCGCCGGGCAGCAGTATGTCACCAGCACCGATGCCAGCGGCAACTGGAGCGTTGGCGTGCCAGCCAACGTGGTTTCCGGCCTTGCAGATGGCACGGTGACCATCAGCGCCACCATCACCGACAGCGCAGGCAACAGCAGCACGCAGACGCACAACGTGCAGGTCAATACGGCGGTGGTGTCGCTCTCAGTCAGCACCATCAGTGGCGATAATATTATTAACGCCGCCGAAGCAGGCAGTGCGCTGACCCTGAGCGGCACCGGAACGAACTTTGCCGCAGGCACGGTGGTGACCGTGTTGCTTAACGGCAAAGGCTACAGCGCTACCATTCAGAACAACGGGAGCTGGAGTGTGAACGTGCCTGCGGCGGACGTTGCAGCACTGGCGGATGGCACCAGCTACACGGTTAGCGCCTCCGCCCAGGACAGCGCAGGAAACAGCGCCACGGCCTCGCGCAGCGTGGCGGTGGATCTCACCGCACCGGTTATCAACATTAATACCGTTTCGACGGATGACCGACTCAACGCCGCCGAACAGCAGCAGCCGTTAACCCTTAACGGCTCGACCAGCGCGGAAGTGGGGCAGACGGTCACTGTCACCTTTGGCGGCAAAACCTATACCGCTACGGTTGCCGCCAATGGCACCTGGGCGCTGAACGTGCCTGCGGCGGATCTGGCAGCACTCGGGCAAGGCGCGCAGACCATTACCGCCAGCGTGAACGATCGCGCCGGTAACCCCGGTCAAACCACGCACGCCCTGACTGTTGACACCGTTGCGCCGACGGTCACCATCGCCACCGTTGCGGGTGACGATATTATCAACAACGCCGAGCAGCTTGCCGGGCAGACCATCAGCGGCACCACCACCGCCGAAGTGGGTCAGACGGTCACTGTTACCTTTAACGGGCAAACCTGGACCGCAACGGTTGGCAGCGGCGGAAGCTGGTCGGTATTTATTCCGGCGCAGCAGTTTTCCGGATTAAGCGACGGCAGCTACACCATCAGCGCGACGGTCAGCGATCAGGCCGGAAACCCCGGCAGCGCCAGCCGTGGCGTGACCCTCAATGGCGACGTGCCAACCGTCACCATCAACACCTTTGCGGGCGATGATGTAGTGAACGCGGCGGAACACGGCGCGTCTTTGGTGATCAGCGGCACCACCACCGCCCCAGTCGGGCAGACGCTGACTCTGACCTTAAACGGTAAAACCTACACCACTACGGTGCAGACCGGTGGTAGCTGGAGCTACACCCTCGGCAGCGCCGATGTCACCGCGCTGGCGGACGGCAATGCCTATGTGATTAACGCTTCGGTGAGCAATGCCATTGGCAACATCGGTAGCAGCAATCACACCATTACCGTCGATCTCAGCGCCCCGGCGATGGGCATTAATATTGATTCCCTGCAAGCCGACACTGGCCTTAGCGCCAGCGACTTTATCACCAGCGTCAGCCCGGTGGTGGTCAACGGCTCACTCACCGCCGCGCTTGCCAGTAACGAGACGGTGCAAATCAGTATCGACGGCGGTGTAACCTGGAGCACGCTTACCGTTACTGGCACGACCTGGCGCTATAACGATAGCCGCACGCTGACCGATGGTAACTATCTCTATCAGGTGCGGGTGATTGATGCGGCGGGCAACGTCGGGGCGACTGATAGCCAGAATGTGGTGATCGACACTACTGCGCCAGATCCCGCGGTGAAAACCATCGCCATTAGCACGATCACCACCGATACAGGTCTGATTACTAATGATTTTGTCACCAGCGACACGACGCTTGCGGTGAGTGGTACGCTCGGCGCGGCGCTCTCTGCTGGTGAGTTTGCGCAAATCAGTATCGATGGCGGCACCACCTGGCAGAATCTGGCGGTAAATGGATTAACCTGGACTTATCTTGACGGGCGCACGCTGACCGACGGTAACTACAACTATCAGGTACGGGTGATCGACACCGCCGGAAATATCGGCGCGACCGCCAGCCAGATAGTCACCGTGGACACCACCGCGCCGCTGGCGAGCAAAACCATCGTCATTGCGGGCATCAGCGATGACACCGGGTTAAGCAGCAGCGATTTTGTGACCCGTGACACTACGCTGACCGTGCGCGGGACGCTCGGCGCGGCGCTGGCGGCAGATGAACGGGCGCAAATCAGCCTCGACGGCGGTGTCACCTGGACTACGTTAACCGTTATTGGCACCAGCTGGAGCTATGCCGATAGTCGCACGCTCACCGACGGCACCTGGAACTACACGGTGCGGGTGGTGGATCTGGCGGGGAATGTCGGGCAGACCGCGACGCAAAACGTGGTGGTTGACACCATCAGCCCGGAAGCGGCGAAAAGCATCACTATTACCGGTATCAGCGATGACACCGGAGCCAGCAGCAGCGATTTTATTACCAGCGACACCACGCTTACCGTGCGCGGCGTGCTGGGCGCGGCGCTCGGCGCTAATGAGTTCGCGCAAATCAGTACCGACAACGGCGCAACCTGGGTGAACGTGACCGTTGCCGCAGACGGTCTGAACTGGACATATGTGGACGGGCGTACGCTGACCAACGGCACCACCACCTGGCAGGTGCGGGTGGTTGATTTAGCGGGCAACGTTGGCGCAACCGGCAGCCAGTCGGCGCAGATTGACACCGTTAACCCGGCGCAGGTGCTCACCATCGCCAGCATCAGCACCGATACGGGGAGTTCGGCCACCGACTTTATCACCAGCGATACCACGCTCACGCTGACCGGTTCGCTGGGGGCGGGGCTTGCCAGCGGCGAAGTGGCGCAGATTAGCCTCGATGGCGGCGCGACCTGGACCACGCTCACCACCAACGGTACGCAGTGGACTTACACTGACAGCCGCACGCTGACCGACGGCAGCTACGTTTATCAGGTACGGGTGCTGGATCTGGCGGGAAATACAGGCCCGGTGGTATCGAAAACGGTGGTGGTCGATACGATTAACCCCACCGCCACGCCGACCATTGTGTCGTATACCGATGATGTCGGGCAGCGGCAGGGGACGTTTAGCAATTCGCAGGCCACCGACGACACCACGCCGTTGCTCATTGGCGTGCTCTCTGCGCCGCTTGCCAGCGGTGAAGTAGTTTACCTCTACCGTAACGGTCTGCTGTTAGGTGCGGTAACGATGGTCGGCGCGCTGAACTGGACTTACAGCGACAGTGGTCTGGTCAGCGGTGCCTATACCTACAGTGCGCGTGTGGTGGATCTGGCGGGGAATATCACCTCCTCCAGCGATTTTGTTCTGACGGTCGATACCTCAATTCCGACGACGCTTGCGCAAATCACCAATCAAACTACGCGCGATACCACGCCGATTATCAGCGGCGTACTCACCGCGGCACTCGCCAGCGGGCAGTATGTTGAAGTGGTGATCAACGGCAAAACCTACACCTCGCAGCCGGGCGGTGCGGTGGTGGTCGATCCGGCGCACAACACCTGGTATGTGCAACTGCCGGATACCGACGCGCTGGCGGCGTCTGCGACCGCCTATAACGTCACCGCGCAGGTGAAAAGCTCGGCGGGTAACGGCAACACTGCCAACGTCAGCACTGGCACGGTAACGGTTAACGCAGCGATTGATTACACACCGACCTGGACCACCGCCAGCAAATCCACCGCATGGGGGCTGACCTACGGCCTCGACACACACGGGATGTGGACAGTGCTGGCCAACCAGCAAATTATGCAATCCACCGATCCGCTCACCTGGTCGAAAACCGCCCTGACGCTGGTGCAAAGTGGCAACAACTATGCCACCAGCTCCATCGCCGATTACAACCGTAACGGTACGGGCGATCTGTTTATTACTCGCGATGACTACGGCACGGGGTATATCAACGGCTTTACCAATAACGGCGATGGTACGTTTTCCAGCGCCATCCAGGTGAACGTTGGCACCCTGACGTGGTATGGCTCGATTGTGGCGTTCGATAAAGAGGGCGACGGTTATCTTGATTTCTGGATTGGCGACGCCGGTGGACCGGACTCTAATACCTTCCTGTGGAACAACGCCGGCACCCTGACAGGCAACTCCACCACCGCTAATAACGGGGGGAGTGCTACGGTCGGTGGGGCGGTAACCGGTTATCTGTCACTCAACGAAGGTTCCGGTGTCGATCTCAATAATGACGGCAGAATTGATCTGGTTCAGCACACTTTCAACCTGAACAACAACTTCACCCTCTCATCGTTGATAAGTCAGGGCAATGGCACCTTCGTCTGGGGACAAAACACCGTCAATACTTTCCTCAGTAGTCCCGGCTCGGGGGGGAACTCGACATCCGTTTCCATGACATGGGCCGATTTCGATGGTGACGGCGATATGGATCTCTTCCTGCCCGCCAGCCAGGGAAGAGCTAACTACGGCTCGCTGTTATTCAACACCAACGGCGTGCTGGGTAGCCCGGTGGCGGTCGGCGCGACGGCAACCACCTACGCCAGTCAATTCAGCCTGGCCGTCGACTGGGATCATGACGGGTTAATGGACATCGCCCGTATCGCCCAGACCGGACAGTCGTATCTTTATACTAACGTCAGCAGCGCCAGTAACTGGACACAATCGGCACTCGGTGGCAGCCAGAGCGGCACCACCAGCGGCGTGGCGGCAATGGACTACGACTGGGACGGCGCGGTGGATGTGCTGGTAACCAAACAGTCGGGCAGCGTGTTCCTGATCCGTAACACTAACACGGTGAGCTACGGCACCTCGCTGCACCTGCGTATCACCGATCCCAACGGTATTAACATCTATTACGGCAATACCGTGAAGCTGTACAACTCGGCGGGTGTGCTGGTGGCGACACAAATCATCAACCCGCAGTCGGGAATGGGCGTTAACGACACCTCGGCGCTGGTCAACTTCTACGGACTTAACGCGGGAGAAACCTACAACGCGGTGCTGATCAAATCCACCGGCACTACCGCCAGCAATATCGACCAGACGGTGAATACCAGCTGGGGCGGCTTACAGGCCACCGATGCTACTCACGCTTACGACCTCAGTGCTGAAGCGGGTACGGCGAGCAACAACGGCAAGTTTGTCGGCACTGGCTATAACGACACCTTCTTCGCCACCGCAGGCACCGACACCTACGACGGTTCCGGCGGCTGGGTGTACAGTTCCGGCACAGGAACCTGGCTGGCGAACGGCGGCATGGACGTGGTCGATTTCCGTCTCTCAACGGTGGGCGTCACCGCTAACTTAAGCGTTACCACCGCACAGGCCACCGGTTTTAATACCTCGACATTTACCAATATCGAAGGGATTTCCGGCTCGAATTTTAATGACACTCTGACCGGCAGCAGCGGCGATAACCAACTGGAAGGGCGCGGCGGCAACGACACGCTCAACATCGGCAACGGCGGCCATGACACCTTGCTCTATAAACTGCTCAGCGCCAGTGACGCCACCGGCGGCAACGGTTCGGACGTGGCGAATGGCTTTACGGTAGGCACCTGGGAAGGCACCGCCGACACCGATCGCATTGATATTCGTGAACTGTTACAGGGCAGCGGCTACACCGGAAACGGCAAAGCCAGCTATGTCAACGGTGTGGCAACGCTGGATGCCCAGGCCGGAAACATCGGTGATTTTGTCAAAGTCACCCAGAGCGGCAGCGACACCATCGTGCAGATCGACCGTGACGGCACGGGCGGCGGCTTTGCGACAACTAACGTGGTCACGCTGACGGGCGTGCATACCGACCTCGCCACCTTACTGGCGAATCATCAGTTGATGGTGGTGTAGAGAATGAAAAAAAATGCCCAGTCCGTGGAAGCCTGGCTGGAGGCGATGATCGCCGTGGCGCGCTATTACCGCCTCGATTTTTCCCAGGAGAATGTGCGCGCGACCGTCAACTGGGAGCGCGACAGCAAACGGGAGGAGTTACTCACTGATATGGCGCGGCAGTTGGGGATGGGGCTACGGCTGGTGGAATTTTCCGCCGACTCGCTTAACCCGTGGCGGCTGCCGCTGATTGCGGTGTTTGATAATCAACAGATTGGCGTGATCACTCGCCGCGATAACCACGACAATATCAGCGTTCAGTTCAGCGGTGACGAAGGGCTGGAAACCACGCTAAATGTTGCGGATATTGAAGATAAAATCGTCGAACTGGCGCTGCTGCGCCCGCTCAGCGCCATTCCCGATGCGCGGGTGGATGACTACATTCGCCCGTATCAGGCGAACTGGTTCTGGAATCTTTCGCTAAAAGACTGGCGGCGTTACGGCGATATTATGCTGGCCTCACTGGTGGCGAACGTGCTGGCGCTGGCGGCGATGATTTTCTCGATGCAGGTTTACGACCGGGTGGTTCCGGCGCAATCGTACCCGACGCTATGGGTGCTGTTTGCCGGGGTGATGATGGCGATCCTGTTTGAGTTCTGTATGCGTATGGTGCGCACACATCTTTCGGATGTGATCGGCAAGCGGGCGGATCTACGGATTTCGGATCGCGTTTTTGGTCACGCATTGCGGCTGAAAAATAACGTGCGATCGAAATCCACCGGATCGTTTATCTCACAGATCCGCGAACTGGAATCGGTGCGGGAGCTGATCACCTCCACCACCATTGGCGCGGTAGCGGATCTGCCATTCTTCCTGCTGTTTGTTTTTATTCTGTGGATGATCGGCGGCTGGCTGGTGCTGGTTGTTTTGCTGGCGCTGCCGTTGCTGGTGATCCCCGGCCTGCTGGTGCAACGCCCGCTGGCGCGGCTGGCGAACGAAGGGGTGCGCGAATCGGCAGTGCGCAACGCTACGCTTGTCGAGGCCGTGCAGTCGATTGAAGACATTAAACTGCTGCGTGCTGAACAGCGTTTCCAGAATCAGTGGAATCACACCAACGACGTGGCCTCGTCCATCAGTATGAAGCAACGTTTTCTCACCGGGCTGCTGCTCACCTGGACGCAGGAAGTGCAATCCATCGTCTATGTGGTGGTGCTGTTGGTGGGCTGCTTCATGGTGATGAACGGCGACATGACCACCGGCGCGCTGGTGGGGACGACGATTCTGGCTTCGCGCACCATCGCGCCGCTGTCGCAGATATCCGGCGTGCTTTCGCGCTGGCAGCAGGCGAAAGTGGCGCGTAATGGCCTTGATGAACTGATGAAGCGCCCGGTGGATCAGCCGGAGCACGGCAAACTGGTGCATAAAGCGGTACTGCACGGTAATTATCAGTTTAGCAACGCGGTGTTTTATTACGACGAAGAAGAGAAGATTGCCGATGTGGCGATCGGCAAACTCAACATTCAGGCCGGAGAGAAAATCGCCATTCTCGGGCGCAACGGAGCGGGTAAATCCACGCTACTGCAAATGCTCGCCGGAATGCGTATCGCCCAGCAAGGGCAGGTGTTGCTGGATAACATCAGCATCGGGCAGCTTGATCCGGCGGATCTGCGCCGCGACATGGGGCTGCTCAGCCAGACCGGGCGACTGTTCTTCGGTTCGCTGCGGGAAAACCTCACCATGGGGATGCCAGAAGCCAGCGATGAAGATATCGAACGCGCATTAACCCTCAGCGGGGCGCTGCCCTTTGTGCAGAAGCAGAAAAACGGCCTCAACTACATGATTCAGGAAGGGGGATTTGGCCTCTCTGGTGGTCAGCGACAAACGCTGCTGCTGGCGCGGCTCCTCATCTCTCAACCCAATATCGTGCTGCTCGATGAACCCAGTGCCTCGCTGGATGAAATGGCGGAAGCGTATTTAATTGAACAACTAAAACAGTGGATTGGCCATCGCACGCTGGTCATCGCTACTCACCGCACGGCAATGCTGCAACTGGTGGACAGGATAATTGTGATGGATCAGGGGCGCATTGTGATGGACGGCGCGAAAGAGACCATTTTGCGTGAACAGGGCGAACCCACGACGCGACGCGTGGTGTTGCAGGAGAAGAATAAGGGGTCTGCCGCATGAACGGACAACTGCAATACAACCGTGGCCTGACTGAACCCCGCCTGCCACGTTCGGCGCTGGCGGTGCGCGTTACCGCTGTGATGCTGCTCTGTTTTCTCGGCTGGGCGTGGTACTTCCAGCTTGATGAAGTCACCACCGGCAGCGGCACGGTAGAACCTTCTGGACGCGAACAGGTGGTGCAGTCTCTGGAAGGCGGGATTTTGTATCATCTCGACGTGAAGGTTGGCGATATTGTCGAACAGGGGCAGCCGCTGGCACAGCTTAACCGCACCAAAACGGAATCCGACGTCCAGGAAGCGATGTCGCGGCTGTACGCGGCGCTGGCAACCTCGGCGCGGCTGCGGGCGGAAGTGAGCAATAAACCGCTGGTCTTCCCTGACGAACTGAATAAATTCCCCGAACTTATCGAGTCGGAAACGGCGTTATATAACACTCGCCGCGATGGGCTGAACAAAGCCACCACCGGGCTGACGCAGGGGATTAGCCTGGTCAACCGCGAACTGGCGATGACCCAGCCGCTGGTAAAACAGGGGGCGGCGAGCAGCGTCGAAGTGCTGCGCCTGCAACGTCAGGCCAATGAACTGGAAAACAAACTTAGCGACGTGCGCACGCAATACTACGTTCAGGCGCGCGAAGAGTTAGCGAAAGCCAATGCGGAAGTGGAAACCCAGCGTTCGGTGATCCGCGGGCGGGAAGATTCTCTCACGCGGCTCAACTTTACTGCGCCGGTGCGAGGCATTGTTCAGGACATTGACGTCACCACGGTTGGCGGCGTCATCGCCCCCGGTGGTAAACTGATGACCATCGTGCCGCTGGATGAGCAACTGCTGATCGAGGCAAAAATCTCCCCCCGCGATGTGGCGTTTATCCATCCGGGGCAAAAATCGCTGGTGAAAATAACCGCTTACGATTATTCCATCTACGGCGGCCTGCCAGGGGAAGTGGCGGTGATTTCACCGGACACCGTGCAGGATGAAGTGCGGCGCGATGTTTATTACTATCGGGTGTACATTCGCACTTTCAGCAACCATCTGGAAAATAAACATAAACAGCAGTTTCCGATATTTCCCGGCATGGTGGCGACGGTCGATATCCGCACCGGCAAAAAAAGCGTGCTGGATTATCTGTTGAAACCCTTTAACAAAGCACAGGAGGCGTTGCGCGAACGATGAACATTAGCGATGTAGCAAAAATTACCGGCCTGACCAGCAAAGCCATTCGCTTCTATGAAGAAAAGGGGCTGGTGACGCCGCCGATGCGCAGCGAAAACGGTTATCGAACCTACACGCAGCAGCATCTCAACGAACTGACCTTACTGCGCCAGGCGCGTCAGGTGGGCTTTAACCTGGAAGAGAGCGGCGAACTGGTGAATCTGTTTAACGACCCGCAGCGGCATAGCGCCGACGTCAAACGGCGCACGTTGGAGAAGGTGGCGGAGATCGAACGACACATTGAGGAGCTGCAATCCATGCGCAACCAGTTACTGGCGCTGGCGAATGCCTGCCCCGGTGATGACAGCGCCGACTGCCCGATTATCGAAAATCTCTCCGGCTGCTGTCATCATCGGGCGGGGTGATTAACGCTTGCGAAAATAGTCGTCCATTATTTTCGTCAACTCCGGACGTTCGCCGTCATCATTGATGGCAAAATCCAGAAAAAAAGCATCTGCTTGCGGCGTTCGGTTTTGCGCCATCAACCGGAAGGTGAGGGGGCGATAACTGGCGTATGCCGGATAGCTGATAACGAATCGGGCAAAGTCAATAAAAAGCGGCGAGTGTGTGGAAAACAGTGCCTGCAAAATTACATCAGCCTTTTCATCCTCCCCCAAACCTTGTTGGATCATGCTCTTAATACGAGTTTCGCTCAAATTCCCGGCCTCAACAATTTGCCAGGCTTGATCCAGTGAAGGGTACCGACTGACGCTCTGCTGCAACTCTTCAGACCAGGTTTCGGATGGGCTGATGTGCTTATCAGGGCTGAAACTCTCCCATGCGCCGGGCGGTAATGTTTTCCACTCAGTGAGTTTGGGAACGTGGCACAGTAGCTCTGTTTTGTGCAGACATTCTCCGCCCGGAAATACCAGTGTTTGTTGCTCATCATTAAAACGGGTTGCCGTGCTGAGTACCAGTGTTTTGAGCGGTCGCCCTTCCAGTGCGGCAGCAGTGGCCTTATGGTGCCCGTCGAGCAGAACGCAGAGATAGGAATCAGGGAGATACCAGGCCAGAGCGCGGGCGTCCGGTTTATCGCGATAAAACGTCGCACGCTCAGGATTAAAATGTGATGGCGGCTGGCCGGGTAGAAGAAAACAGGGGGCGGTGTCACTGAAATAGCAATATTCAGGATCCCAGACGGCAACGGTCGCCGGATTACTGGCGCTATGGTCCGTTGCCGCCCAAAAGAAATGCCCGTTGCCATCCGTCGGGTAAATTTCACGATCTTCGAGCAGATAATAGCCATCAGCCATGCATGAGAACAGCGGTGTCAGCGCGGCAAAAGCGTCCGTCATGCCAGACCACGGGCGATTCCAGTTTTCGAGAGCAGACAAAAACCGGGCGGCTCCCTGTTCATCATCCGCAAAACCGCTGTAGACAAATTCCGCACAGGTGGGGCAGCCAGCCTCGGACCAGAAACGTATTAACGGGACATCCTGCCAGCAGAGCGAACGGATAAGCCCATAAGGGTGCGGATCGTAAATCACACATTGACGCAGAAATCCTTTACCTGACTTCACCGAAAAAATGACGCCCGCAGCGGTATTTTTCAGCAGACGTACTTCAGGTTTTCGACAGGGAAAAAGCATGGCTACTCCTTAGCCAAAATTTCAGTTCCCTGAACTGTGCCAGAAAATTACGCGGGTGACTATTGCTCTATAAATGGAAGCGGTGCTCTTACCCGTTAATCCCCGGTTGCACAGACAGAATATGCTGCAAACTTTCTACCATAATGCGCCCCGACTGAAATAAGCCTTCCTGGATTTCGTTGTTAACATTCACAGCGTGAACCAGGGAGGCTAATAATACCACTTGCAAGAATGCAAAGATAAAAGCGCCAATAATCATAATATGTATAAGCGTGAGTTTCATTTTAAATAACCCACAAACTGGCCTTCTTTCATTAAGGCTACTTTTCCTGTGTGATGATAAACAATGACGTTATACAGACCCGACTGATAAACCGTGGCATCGGCATTATCTTCATCTATGGCACATAATGAATCATTGAGATAAGCAAAGTTCTTACTGCTCATTCTGAAGGTGACGCCAAATCCTTTATAAATAGATTTTTTAGCGGCCTGGGCATGTTGTGCGGCTTCTGCATTTTTAAATGCCTGTGCTTCTGATGCACTTAAAATAGCCGCCTGACGCTGTTGTTCTGCGAGATAACAGGTGTCATGACTGACTCCCTGCGCTTGGCAATCTGCGATGCGGGAAGTGGGTGAACTACAGCCAGCCAGTAATATAACCGCCAGCAGGGAAAACGATTTAATGGAGCTATTCATCATTGTTAACCTTAAATAATGTACGGAAAATTGCGAATAAGAAATTGCTATTAAAATTAGAACGAATACCCCACGCCGACACCCGCGCCGAAATCAGATTGTGTATCCGCAGAGACTCCCGCTTTAATTACTGTATGAATTCCAGCATTAAATGATGTTCCGACAGACACCGCAGATTCACCGTTGAACGTTCCCGCTCCTGCAGACACCATCATAAAGTCACCGGTTTTCACCTGTGGTTGTGAAGCGATAGCGATGGCAGATGCAGTTCCCGCATTGGCTTCTTTACGATTGTCCTCAACTTCGTTTTTCAGAGAATCGAAATGGTTATTGAGCGTGTTAATTTGTTGGCTGTTATCTGCGACCCGTTTTTGGGTGTTGGTTAACTGTTGCTGCGTTTGTGCGGAATCTTGTCTCAGACTTTCAATTTGCTCATGTGCCTGGACAGACTTCTGCGCCAGACTTTGCATTTGTTTATCGTATTGAGCCCTTTCTTTTTGCTGTTGTGCTGCCACATCGGTTGTCAGTGCATTCATTTTCTGCCCTTGTTCCGTGGTAGTGCGCTGATTAGCCTCATTTTGAGCCGCCAGTCTGGCATTAATCATCTCCTGATAATGCGCAGTATTTTGCGTATCTCCAGTCGCGGCGAGCGTTTTTTGTGTGGCTACGATCTGCGCCTGTTGCTCTGTAATTTGCGTTTGCTGGGCATCAGTTACCGCAGACTGTCGGGCGTTGATCATGCTCTGATAACGGGCGGTTGTCTGTACATCACCTGTAGCGGCAACGGTTTTTTGTCCTGCGTCAGGATCTGTCTGGACAGGGGGAGTCTGAGTGGTATCAGGTGTTTCAGAAGGGATGTAGTGATGTTCAGTCAAATAGGTATATGCAGCGGGGCTGTTGTCGGTGCGTTCTAAAAAGCGGGTAATCTTCTGCTCAATCTCCGATTGCGACATGCCAGAGTTAATGGCTGAAAGCTCTGTTGCCGCCGCTTCAATGGTATCACCAGCTAAAACAACAGGGCTGGATGTTGCTGAAATTATGAGTGCCAGTAAAGCTACGTTTACAGTTTTCATTCATTTTCTCTTGTTCAAAATAAGTCGCATTAATGTTTCTATAAGAAACAAATAATATTGTTTTAAGAAATAAACTACGTTGCAATTTAATCGAAATCTACGCCGCCATTTGTGTGATGTAAAGCACATTTTTGTCTGGTGTAAGCGTAAACACCACAAATAAGAAACAAAAAATGTTTCTTTTATAAATTAAAAAGGAAAACATTTCGTGCTCTTTTAATGTAAAAAAGAGTAAAGACTTGTTTTGATAAGCGAAATAAATTCTGTTTCTGGACTAAACGTGAAGCAGTTCCTGATGTGTGCTAAAATGCGTTTCTTTGATAAATCTCAATTTTTAAGAGGTTTACGCCAGGCAGGAAAATTTAAATGAATGAATTTGAGAAGATTTTTAATGAAATGAATCTGGACCGGGCATTGCTACCGATCCTTTTTCGTTCGAACCGGTCAACAGTGTGGAAATATTTAAGTGGCGATAGTACGGCTCCTGCCTCAGCTATGTCACTGATTATGCTGTTGCAGTTAATCCAGAAACGAAACCCCGATCTATTAGCCGAATGGTTAACGCTTTCTGATTTCACCATTCCGCCAGAAGTTTACCTGGACCAGCCTGATTACTGGAAAGGGTGGGTGTATACGCAACACAAGGTCAATAAAAACGTCCTGGAATATCTAAAAAAACATTATCCGGATGAAGACCAAAAAAGTATGGGTAAAGGCCGGGAAGAGTAATTTTGCCTCTACTCGGCTATATGCCGGATGCGGCGCAAGCGCCTTATCTGGCCTACGATTCGGGCATATTTTGTAGGCATGATAAGACGCGCCAGCGTCGCATCAGGCGATGACCGCACGGATAATCAGCGTTATCCCTTCTATCGCAATCACCTCAACATGCGTACCTGCGCCGAGATCCTCGCTGGCGCTGACAGGCCATGAACTGTCACCGACGCGCATATGACCGCGCCCGTTGACCAGCGGAGATTCCAGCACAAAACGTCGGCCAATAAGCTGCTGCCCGCGCTGGTTTAAATGACTGTCGCTGTGCTTTTGTTCGCGCACCCGCCGCGACAACCATTTCCACCACAGCCAGGCGGCGAGCAGCGTCAGGACGGCAAACATCACCCCTTGCCACTCCCAGCCCAGCGGCAGCAACCAGACCACCAGGCCGGTAATCACCGCTGCCACGCCGCTCCACAACAGATAACCATTACCGCCCAGCATTTCGGCAGCCAGCAGCAACCCGCCGAGACTGAGCCAGAAAATATGTGGATGAACGACCATTAACTCCATCATGGCTGAGTCCGTTTGTTGGCGCTGTCTTTCACCAGCTCGGCAATCCCGGCAATCGACCCCATCAGGCTGCTGGCCTCTAATGGCATCATCACTACTTTGCTGTTACTGGATGAACCGATCTGCTGTAACGCTTCGGTGTATTTCTGTGCGACGAAGTAGTTCACTGCCTGAATATCACCAGAGGCGATGGCTTCCGACACCATTTTAGTGGCACGGGCTTCTGCTTCGGCGGAACGTTCACGCGCTTCAGCCTGTAAAAATGCCGACTGACGCTCACCTTCCGCTTTCAGGATTTGCGACTGTTTTTCACCTTCGGCTTTGAGGATTTCCGCCTGACGGATCCCTTCCGCTTCAAGGATGTAAGCGCGTTTGGTACGTTCAGCTTTCATCTGCGCGTTCATTGAAGAGATAAGCTCTGCCGGTGGGCGCACGTCGCGAATTTCAATACGGGTGACTTTAATCCCCCACGGGTTGGTAGCCTCATCGACAATACGTAGCAAACGTGAGTTGATGCTATCGCGCTGGGAGAGCATTTCGTCAAGTTCCATTGAACCCAGTACGGTACGGATGTTAGTCATGGTCAGGTTGATGATCGCCAGCTCCAGATTGCTGACTTCATAAGCCGCGCGCGGGGCATCAATCACCTGAATAAAGCACACGGCGTCGATGGTAACGTTGGCGTTATCTTTCGAGATAACTTCCTGGGAAGGGATATCGAGCACTTGCTCCATCATATTGATCTTGCGACCAATGCGATCCATAAACGGCACCACCAGACTTAGCCCTGGCTGTAACGTTTTGGTATAGCGACCAAAACGTTCTACTGTCCACTGATAGCCCTGCGGCACGATTTTGACGCCCGCGCCAACAATGACCAGCGCGACAAAAATGAGAATCGGGATAAAGATAAGCATCGGAAAAACCTCCTGTTGTACCGTCCATAATCAGCAAAATTGCTGCTTGATTAAACAAATTATACCTGATTACTGAAAGAGAGTTCCCCCTTATTCCTGCGAAGGATAAACTGTTTTTAGTAAAAATCAGAAAAAGGGAACAGCGATGCAGGAAAATAGTCCTTTGCTTCAGCTACAAAACGTAGGATATCTGGCGGGTGATACGAAGATTCTTAATAACATCAATTTTTCGCTACGTGCTGGCGAATTTAAGTTAATTACCGGCCCTTCCGGTTGTGGCAAAAGTACGCTGCTGAAAATTGTTGCTTCATTAATCAGCCCAACCAGCGGAACGTTGCTGTTTGAAGGTGAGGATGTCAGTACACTCAAGCCAGAAATCTACCGCCAGCAAGTATCTTACTGCGCCCAGACGCCGACGCTGTTTGGCGATACGGTATACGATAATCTGATCTTTCCCTGGCAGATCCGTAACCAGCAGCCTGACCCAGCCATTTTTCTCGATTTTCTCGAACGCTTCGCTTTGCCGGACAGCATTTTGACAAAGAATATCGCCGAGCTATCTGGTGGTGAAAAACAACGCATCTCATTGATTCGTAACCTGCAATTTATGCCAAAGGTATTATTGCTGGATGAAATCACCAGTGCACTGGATGAAAGTAATAAACATAACGTTAATGAGATGATCCACCGTTATGTGCGCGAGCAAAATATTGCCGTGCTGTGGGTGACACACGATAAAGACGAAATTAATCATGCGGATAAAGTGATTACACTGCAACCGCATGCCCGAGAAATGCAGGAAGCACGCTATGAACTCGCATAATATTACTAACGAATCATTGGCACTGGCATTAATGCTGGTGGTGGTGGCAATCTTAATTAGCCATAAAGAAAAACTGGCGCTGGAGAAAGATATTCTCTGGAGCGTTGGGCGCGCGATAATTCAGCTGATTATTGTCGGCTATGTGCTGAAGTATATTTTCAGCGTGGATGATGCCAGCCTGACATTATTGATGGTGTTATTTATCTGCTTTAATGCGGCGTGGAATGCGCAAAAACGCAGTAAATATATTGCTAAAGCTTTTATCTCATCGTTTATTGCCATTACGGTCGGAGCGGGAATTACCCTGGCGGTACTGATCCTCTCTGGGTCGATTGAATTTATCCCGATGCAGGTGATCCCTATCGCCGGGATGATAGCCGGTAACGCCATGGTAGCGGTGGGGTTGTGTTACAACAATTTAGGGCAACGGGTGATTAGCGAACAACAACAGATTCAGGAGAAACTGAGTCTTGGCGCGACGCCGAAACAGGCTTCAGCGATATTGATTCGCGACAGTATTCGCGCGGCTTTAATTCCGACGGTCGATTCAGCAAAAACGGTTGGCTTAGTGAGTTTACCGGGAATGATGTCCGGGCTGATATTTGCCGGGATTGATCCGGTGAAGGCGATTAAATATCAGATTATGGTGACCTTTATGCTGCTCTCAACCGCCAGCTTGTCGACCATTATTGCCTGCTATTTAACCTATCGTAAGTTTTATAATTCGCGCCACCAGTTGGTGGTGACGCAATTGACGAAGAAATAATGCGATGCCGGATGTGCAGCCTCGCATCCGGCGTTGTGGTTCATCTGCTGTTCAACGAAATATCAATACAACAACGCATACAGCTGGCGGCGATACTTCGACGCCAGTGCATCACCGGTCCCCAGCGCAGCAAGGATCTCCTGGAACGTTTTACGTGTCTGACCGTCTGCTGCGGTGAGATCTTTACGCAGATGCCCAAACAGCAACTCCAGTGCCTCTTCATTGCGCCCAACCTGATGCAGTTGCAGTGCCAGTTGCGTCGCCAGTGCGGCATCTTCTGGATTCTCCGCCACCTGCTGTTGCAACTGTTGAATTTCCGGTGTATCTGCCGCCTGCTTCAGCAGTTCAATTTGCGCCACCAGCCCCTGGTAGCGGGTGTCCTGATCCTGCAAAGGAATGGTTTTCAGCACGGCTTCTGCATCTTCAGAACGGTTCAGCGCAATCAGCGTTTCTGCCAGCAGCAGGCCGATCTCCCCGTTCTGGTTCGACAGTTGCCAGGCGTCTTTCAGCAATGGCAGGGCATCGGTGTAATTACCTTCCTGCATCAGTTGCATCGCCTGCTGCGCTTTCAGTTCTTCTTCGCGCGGCAGCACTTTATCCAGCAGGGCGCGGATCGCCTCTTCCGGTTGCGGCCCCTGGAAGCCGTCTACTGGTTGCCCGTTCTGGAACAGATATACGGTCGGAATCGCGCGCAGACCAAACTGGGCGGCAATCATCTGCTCCGCGTCGCAGTCCAGCTTCGCCAGAATAAATTGCCCGTTGTACTGAGCCGCGAGGCTTTCCAGAATTGGGGTTAACTGCAAACAGTGCTGGCTACGTTCAGACCAAAAATAGAACAGCACCGGTGTGGTCATCGACTGTTCAAGAACCTGTTGCAGGTTAGATTCGTTAATGTTGACAATATTTTCTACGGACATGGAGTCGCTCTCTGTTGTCGATATTTTCTTTGACATGGGGGCTTAAGCGCGGGCTTCAACTCACCCCTGCAATATTTTGTCCATCACGCGCCCCGGCAGCAGGCGCTTAAGCACCATTACTGCCCAGGTCACCAGCGTTACCGGATAGCGCATCTTCGGCTTCTCGCTAATAAAAGCATGGCGTACTTTGTCGACCACTGCTTCCGGCCCCAACGTAAAGCGAGCGGCGATGCCGGGGTTTTCGACCGGTTTATCACTTTGCGTCTGGTTGACGTTGTCGGTGAAGCGAGTACGAATGGGACCGGGTTCAATCAGGCTGACTTTAATTCCGCTGTGGCGCAGCTCCATGCGCAGCGCGTCTGACCACGCCTCCAGCGCATATTTACTGGCCGCGTAAGCGCCGCGACCCGGTGTGGAGATTAATCCCATCACCGATGAGGTCATCACAATACGCCCTTCACCGTGCGGCAACATCGCGGGTAACAGGCGCATGGTGAGCTGGTGTGCGCCGAAAAAGTTGGCGGAAAACTGCTGTTCCATCTGCGCACGGCTGATGGTGGAAAGGGGGCCATACATGCCGAATCCGGCATTGTTAAAGATCCCATACAGACAATTATCGGTCAGAGCGATCACTTCGTCGGCTGCGCGATCAACATTTTCTGGCGAATCCAGATCGATCAACACGCCGGTAAATCCCATGCTGTTCATGCGCTCAACATCATCCGGTTTCCGGCAACCTGCCAGCACATGAAAACCCTGGAGTTTTAATTCGAGCGCGCTTTCCAGGCCAATTCCACTGGAACATCCGGTAATTAAGACCGATTTTTGCATAACTTTACCTGTCAGGATCTCCGTTGCTTTATGAGTCATGATTTACTAAAGGCTGCAACTGCTTCGCCATCCAGTCGGCAATAAACGGCTGGGCGTCGCGGTTGGGATGAATACCGTCATCCTGCATCCATTGTGGCTTGAGGTAGACCTCTTCCATAAAAAAGGGCAGCAGCGGAACATCAAACTCTTTGGCGAGTTTGGGGTAAATGGCGCTAAAGGCTTCATTATAACGGCGACCATAGTTTGCAGGCAGACGTATTTGCATTAACAATGGTTCAGCGTTGGCGGCTTTGACATCCTGCAAAATCTGGCGCAGCGTTTGCTCGGTTTGTTGTGGCTGAAAACCACGCAAACCGTCATTGCCGCCCAGTTCAACCAGCACCCAGCGCGGCTGATGCTGTTTCAGCAGAGCCGGAAGGCGCGCCAGTCCTTGTTGCGAGGTGTCGCCGCTGATGCTGGCATTAACTACCGACGTTTTACTCTGCCACTTATCATTCAACAAGGCAGGCCAGGCCGCGCTGGCAGACATTCGATACCCGGCGCTCAGGCTATCACCCAGAATCAATAACGTGTCCGCTGCGGCGGCACGGAAGGTTAACAGGACCAGGAACAGGAAGGGCAAATGCCAGCGGAAAACATTGTTGAAGTTCATCATCTTAAGAAGTCCGTCGGTCAGGGGGAGCATGAACTCTCCATCCTCACCGGAGTTGAGCTGGTTGTCAAACGCGGAGAAACCATCGCGCTGGTGGGCGAGTCGGGATCGGGTAAGTCAACGTTGCTGGCGATCCTCGCCGGACTGGATGACGGCAGCAGTGGCGAAGTAAATCTGGTGGGACAACCGCTACATAATATGGACGAAGAAGCGCGGGCAAAGTTACGCGCGAAGCATGTAGGTTTTGTTTTTCAGTCATTTATGTTAATTCCTACCCTTAACGCGCTGGAAAACGTCGAGCTTCCGGCGCTGCTGCGTGGTGAGAGTAGCGCAGAAAGTCGTAACGGAGCGAAAGCGTTGCTCGAACAGTTAGGGCTGGGTAAACGTCTTGATCATCTTCCGGCACAGCTTTCCGGCGGTGAACAGCAACGTGTGGCGCTGGCGCGAGCTTTTAATGGTCGGCCTGATGTGCTGTTTGCCGACGAACCCACCGGTAACCTTGACCGCCAGACGGGCGATAAAATTGCCGACCTGCTGTTTTCCCTCAACCGTGAGCATGGCACCACGTTGATTATGGTGACTCACGACCTGCAACTGGCGGCACGCTGCGATCGCTGCTTACGACTGGTTAACGGGCAGTTGCAGGAGGAAGCATGATTGCACGTTGGTTCTGGCGCGAATGGCGCTCGCCGTCGCTGTTAATTGTCTGGCTGGCGCTAAGCCTGGCGGTGGCCTGCGTGCTGGCGCTGGGCAATATCAGCGATCGCATGGAGAAGGGCTTAAGCCAGCAAAGCCGTGAGTTTATGGCGGGCGATCGGGCGTTGCGCAGTTCGCGCGAAGTGCCGCAAGCGTGGCTGGAGGAAGCGCAAAAGCGCGGCCTGAAAGTCGGCAAGCAGCTGACTTTCGCCACCATGACATTTGCAGGCGACACACCGCAGCTGGCGAACGTCAAAGCGGTGGATGATATCTACCCGATGTATGGCGATCTGCAAACCAATCCCCCGGGCCTGAAACCGCAGGCGGGCAGCGTATTGCTGGCCCCACGCCTGATGGCACTGCTTAACCTGAAAACGGGCGACACCATTGACGTGGGCGATGCCACCTTGCGGATTGCCGGAGAAGTGATTCAGGAACCGGATTCCGGTTTTAATCCTTTCCAGATAGCCCCACGCCTGATGATGAATCTGGCGGATGTTGATAAAACCGGAGCCGTGCAGCCGGGGAGTCGGGTCACCTGGCGCTATAAATTCGGCGGCAGCGAGAACCAGCTCGACGGCTATGAGAAATGGTTGTTACCCCAGCTTAAACCCGAACAACGCTGGTACGGTCTGGAACAGGACGAAGGCGCGCTGGGGCGCTCAATGGAACGCTCGCAACAGTTCCTGCTGCTTTCGGCGCTTCTGACCTTGCTGCTGGCAGTGGCAGCGGTGGCGGTGGCGATGAATCATTACTGTCGCAGTCGCTATGATCTGGTGGCGATCCTCAAAACGCTGGGAGCAGGGCGAGCGCAATTGCGTAAGTTAATTGTCGGTCAGTGGTTGATGGTGCTGGTACTTTCAGCCGTTACCGGCGGGGCGATAGGCCTGTTGTTCGAAAACGTGTTGATGGTACTGCTCAAACCCGTGCTGCCTGCCGCACTACCGCCTGCCAGCCTCTGGCCATGGCTGTGGGCGCTTGGCACCATGACGGTCATCTCGCTGCTGGTGGGGCTACGACCGTACCGCTTGTTGCTGGCAACACAGCCTTTACGCGTATTGCGTAATGATGTGGTCGCGAACGTCTGGCCGCTGAAGTTTTATCTGCCGATTGTCAGTGTGGTGGTTGTGCTGCTGCTCGCCGGATTAATGGGCGGCAGTATGCTGCTCTGGGCGGTGCTGGCGGGCGCGGTAGTACTGGCTTTGCTGTGCGGTGTCCTGGGCTGGATGCTGCTGAATGTACTTCGCCGCATGACGCTGAAATCGCTACCTCTGCGCCTGGCGGTCAGCCGCCTGTTACGTCAGCCGTGGTCAACGTTAAGCCAGCTTTCGGCATTTTCGCTCTCCTTTATGCTGCTGGCACTGTTGCTGGTGTTGCGTGGCGATCTGCTCGACCGCTGGCAACAGCAGCTACCGCCAGAAAGCCCGAACTACTTTTTAATCAACATCGCCACAGAACAGGTTACGCCGCTAAAAGCGTTCCTCGCGGAACATCAAATAGTCCCGGAATCGTTTTATCCGGTAGTGCGGGCGCGGTTGACGGCGATTAACGATAAGCCGACAGAAGACAATGAAGATGAGGCGCTCAATCGCGAACTCAATCTCACCTGGCAAAATACGCGGCCCGATCATAATCCAATTGTCGCCGGTAACTGGCCGCCAAAAGCCGATGAAGTATCGATGGAAGAGGGGCTGGCGAAACGCTTAAACGTTGCCCTCGGCGATACCGTGACTTTTATGGGCGATACCCAGGAGTTCCGCGCTAAAGTGACCAGCCTGCGCAAAGTGGACTGGGAAAGTCTGCGGCCTAATTTCTATTTTATTTTCCCGGAAGGGGCATTAGACGGGCAACCGCAGAGCTGGCTTACCAGTTTCCGCTGGGAGAATGGCAACGGCATGTTGACGCAACTCAACCGCCAGTTCCCGACCATTAGCCTGTTAGACATTGGCGCGATTTTAAAACAGGTCGGTCAGGTGCTGGAGCAGGTAAGTCGGGCGCTGGAAGTGATGGTGGTGCTGGTCACCGCCTGCGGTATGTTGCTGTTGCTGGCACAGGTGCAGGTGGGAATGCGTCAGCGTCATCAGGAGCTGGTGGTGTGGCGCACTCTCGGTGCGGGCAAAAAACTGCTGCGCACGACATTGTGGTGTGAGTTCGCCATGCTCGGGTTTGTATCCGGCCTGGTGGCCGCAATTGGTGCGGAAACGGCACTGGCAGTGTTGCAGGCGAAAGTGTTTGATTTCCCGTGGGAGCCAGACTGGCGATTGTGGATTGTGCTACCGTGCAGCGGTGCGCTGCTGCTGTCGCTTTGCGGCGGCTGGCTGGGCGCGCGACTGGTAAAAGGGAAGGCGCTGTTCAGGCAGTTTGCGGGGTGATGACAGGTGTTAGATTGCCTGATGCGACGCTGGCGCGTCTTATCAGGCCTACAAAACTGCACTTAACCGTAGGCCGGATAAGGCGTTCACGCCGCATCCGGCATGAACAGTGTGCATTTTGGCAATAAATCTGAAACCAACTGTCATGTCGGTTTTTTTAAAGGCCGAAGGTGGTAAACCTTCGGCCTTAGCTACGTTTCCTCAGTTATTCAATAAACTGACGGATCAGTTCCAGCAGCGCGATTAGCGCCTTAAGAACGATGAGAACTTTATCGAGAAAAGTTTTCATCCGTTGCTCCCTTAAGGGAGAAAGACAATCACAGCTTACCCTTACGTTGCCTGTAACTATGATTTTCTTCATGTGCTAGATGAGGACTGCCTCTCTCCAAATTAGAGCACCAGAATCAGCACCACCTGTATCCTGACCAGGACTTAAAAGTACTTTTCCGCACTGCGGTAATCCCTTGAGGCAGTATCACTACTAGCGTCGGGATTGTATCGCCAACATAGCTGTTTGAATATGTAGGCATCCTGACTTATAATTCACTTGCTAGATGAGGACTGTTTCATTTCTGCCCGGAACCACCAAGTCTTGGGCGGAAAAAATAAAAAAACCGACTGTCATGTCGGTTTTTTTATATCTGTATTCTGGTGCAACCATTCTGTTCTCACGACAATCGCCGTTTCAGAATATCGCCCATTACCGCGACTTCACCCACTCCGCCACTTCCGCCCACTCACCGCGAAAGACAACTTTTTCCGCTTTTTTCTCAAGCTGATAGCGATACATCGGGTCGTAATATTCTTCAAGTAACGGCACCAGCCAGGCCAGATGACCGTCGGTGCTACCGGTTGCGAGTTGCGTTGTCAGCGCCGCATCCAGCCCTGCAGCCAGTTCGTTATAGCGTTGTAGCCCCAGCCGACGCTTAATCGCCGAAAGTCCGTGATGCAGGTATTCGCAATACTCCTGCCAGCCCTGTTCGTCGCCGTACGCATGGGTAAAATCATGATGCATACGCAAGAAATACTCTTCGTTCAGGCGTTCAAGACGGATCTCAAACGGATCTTCTACCACCGCAATCGCCGCCTGCGTCATGCGTTCGCGCAGGCATTCCGGCAGGTGATTCGAACCGATCATCCGGCTTTCGTCTTCCAGAACCCACAGGCGCAGCGCCTGACGGGCGTCGGTTTTTAGCATTTCGGCAGCCAGCAGGTTTTCAAAACTCGCCTGGCTAAGTTGTGGTTGTAACGTGCGACCAAACGCCGAACCGCGGTGACGCGCCAGCCCTTCCAGATCAACACCGTTCGGCTGTTGTTGCACTAACAGCGTTTTGCCGCTGCCGGTACAACCGCCAATCAGCACTATCGGTTTGTGTGACAGTTCAATAGTTGCCTGAATCGCGGCCTGGCGCAGTGCCTTATAACCGCCTTCCACTAGCGGATAATCAATCCCCGCTTCATGCAGCCAGCGTTGCACAATGTGCGAACGTTGACCGCCACGGGCGCAGCAGAGAATACCTTGCGGATTTTGCAGACACGCTGCCCGCCAGGCGTCCATGCGCAGCTGACGAATTTCACCCGCCACCAGTTTATGCCCCAGCGCCAGCGCCGCGTCAGACCCTTGTTGTTTATAGCAGGTGCCAACGGCGGCGCGTTCATCGTTATTCATTAACGGCAGGTTGATAGCGGCGGGCATTGCGCCTTGCTCAAACTCGATGGGGGCGCGAACATCAATAATGGGCGTATCAGCAATCAGCAGGGCACGATAGTCCTGTTCCGTGTGTCTCTCTTGCATAGTTAAAAGTGAACCTCAAATCAGCTTGCGCGCTATTTTACGCGCCAACGCGCAAGGAAACTTGATTTTTAACTGCGTGGGTTGCCGAAAATTTCTAAAAATCCGCTGATTTCCGGCCTGCGCTGAGTAAACAAGGTCACAATATCTTCTACCGCTTTGCCACTGCCAAATTTGCGCCATGCCAGACTCAATGGCGAAGGAGGGCGCATCGTTGGGATTACCCGGCTGACCAGTTGTTGATTATCGATCATTGACTGGCAAAGTGATTTTGGCAAAAAACCAATGCCAACGCCCGCCAGATGGGCGGCGATTTTCGTTTCCATATCGGGAACAATAATCTCTTTTTGCCCCGGCAAACGCCAGGCGACGCGCTTGGTTAAGGTGCGGGCGCTGTCTTCAATATTAACCGCCGGAAAGCGCCGTAACTGCGCTTCTGTGAGTGGCTCTTCAACGTTCGCCAGCGGGTGATCCGCCGCCATGACAAAGCGCCATTGCACCGAACCTAAGGGATCAAGGCTAAAAGTATTTGCCAGAGCTTCTGTCCCCGTGACGCCGATAGCCAGTGAAAAACCTTCGTACAATAGCGAGTCCCAGACGCCCATATAGATTTGTCGGGAGATGTGAAACTGGGTAAAGGGGTAACGTTCATTCAGCCACGCCAGCAGCTGGGCGACGGCCTGGGGGTTGTAGAGCAGGTTGTTGATGACAATATTCACCTGGCGTTCCACGCCATCATTCACCTGTTGCAGCTCGCTGGGCATACTTTCCAGCCAGCTCAGCCAGTCTCTGGCCTGAGAAAGTAGATGCTCGCCAGCCGCTGTCAACGTCACGCTGCGAGTCGTGCGGAAAAACAGCGCCACTCCGGTATTCTCTTCCAGAAGTTTAATGCGATAACTGATCGTCGCCGTGGTTTTACATAATCGTTCTGCCGCTTTTGAAAAACTTCCTGTTTCAGCAACCGCAATGAAAGTCCGCAAGGTTTCTGGATCGAACATCTTCAGGTATCCCCTTTTAAATCCGCAAGTTGCGTGATTTTCTTATCCTCTGATATATCAGTATTTTTACATGATAACCCTGTGTGATTTGTGGACTAAATTTAGTTTTGGAAAAATATTCCTACTTTTGTATTGATGTTGTTCTCTTAAGGTTTTAGATTGCCTGTTATTGAACCACATTGTCCGGTCGGCGGTGGTTGAACGGAATTATGTTACAAGGACAAAAAGATGAAACTTCAGGTATTACCGTTAAGTCAGGAAGCCTTTAGTGCTTATGGCGACGTAATCGAAACGCAGCAACGGGATTTTTTCCATATTAACAATGGCCTGGTGGAGCGTTACCACGATTTGGCGCTGGTTGAGATTCTTGAGCAAGACCGTACGCTTATCAGCATTAACCGCGCGCAACCGGCGAATCTGCCGCTGACCATTCACGAACTCGAACGTCATCCGCTGGGCACTCAGGCCTTTATCCCGATGAAAGGTGAAGTGTTTGTGGTGGTCGTGGCGTTAGGTGACGACAAACCAGACCTGTCAACGCTGCGGGCGTTTATCACCAACGGTGAACAGGGAGTGAATTATCATCGTAACGTCTGGCATCACCCACTTTTCGCCTGGCAGCGCGTCACCGATTTTCTGACCATCGATCGCGGCGGCAGTGACAACTGTGATGTTGAAAGTATTCCTGAACAGGAACTCTGTTTTGCGTGACGCCTGCAACCGACTTGCATAAGATAAACTAATTGTTCATTGTTTATGCTCACTTGTAGGTCGGAGTTAACGTAGGTATGACGGAAGTTAGACGGCGCGGCAGGCCAGGACAGGCGGAGCCTGTGGCACAAAAGGGCGCACAGGCGTTAGAGCGGGGAATTGCGATTCTGCAATATCTGGAAAAAAGTGGGGGAAGTTCGTCGGTTAGCGATATTTCTCTCAATCTGGATTTGCCGCTCTCCACGACCTTTCGCTTGCTGAAGGTTTTACAGGCAGCGGATTTTGTCTATCAGGACAGTCAGTTAGGCTGGTGGCATATAGGATTAGGTGTCTTTAACGTCGGTGCGGCGTACATCCATAACCGCGATGTCCTCTCCGTCGCTGGGCCATTTATGCGCCGCCTGATGTTACTTTCCGGCGAAACGGTCAATGTCGCGATTCGTAACGGCAATGAAGCAGTATTAATTGGTCAGTTAGAATGTAAATCGATGGTCAGGATGTGTGCGCCGCTGGGCAGTCGTCTGCCGCTGCATGCTTCCGGTGCGGGCAAAGCGCTGCTTTATCCGCTGGCGGAAGAGGAGTTGATGAGCATCATTCTGCAAACCGGTTTGCAGCAGTTTACGCCAACTACGCTTGTGGATATGCCCACCTTGCTGAAGGACCTGGAACAAGCGCGTGAACTGGGCTATACCGTAGATAAAGAAGAGCATGTTGTAGGTCTGAATTGCATAGCTTCAGCAATTTACGATGATGTAGGTAGCGTTGTTGCCGCTATCTCCATCTCCGGGCCTTCATCAAGACTGACAGAAGATCGTTTTGTCAGTCAGGGTGAGCTGGTCAGAGACACCGCCCGCGATATCAGCACGGCGTTGGGACTGAAAGCACATCCATAGTGTCTGTCGCATCCCGCTCTGCGGAGCGGGTTTTTTTGACAAAATTTGAAAGTTGGAAAATTTTTCCAATTAATAGAGGTAGGAATAAAATGGCAAAAATGAGAGCCGTTGACGCGGCAATGTATGTGCTGGAGAAAGAAGGTATCACCACCGCCTTCGGCGTTCCGGGAGCTGCAATCAATCCGTTTTACTCAGCGATGCGTAAGCACGGCGGTATTCGTCACATTCTGGCGCGTCATGTGGAAGGTGCTTCGCACATGGCGGAAGGTTATACCCGCGCAACGGCAGGGAATATCGGCGTATGTCTGGGGACTTCCGGTCCTGCGGGCACGGACATGATCACCGCGCTCTATTCCGCTTCTGCTGATTCCATTCCTATTCTGTGCATTACCGGCCAGGCACCGCGCGCCCGTCTGCATAAAGAAGATTTTCAGGCCGTAGATATTGAAGCAATTGCTAAACCGGTCAGCAAAATGGCGGTTACAGTTCGTGAAGCGGCGCTGGTGCCTCGCGTGCTGCAACAGGCATTTCACCTGATGCGTTCTGGTCGTCCGGGTCCGGTACTGGTGGATTTACCGTTCGACGTTCAGGTGGCGGAAATCGAGTTTGATCCTGACATGTACGAACCGCTGCCGGTCTATAAACCTGCTGCCAGCCGTATGCAGATTGAAAAAGCGGTCGAAATGTTAATCCAGGCTGAACGTCCGGTGATTGTTGCCGGGGGCGGGGTCATCAATGCTGACGCAGCTGCACTGTTACAACAGTTCGCTGAACTGACCAGCGTTCCGGTGATCCCAACGCTGATGGGCTGGGGCTGTATCCCGGACGACCACGAACTGATGGCCGGGATGGTGGGTCTGCAAACCGCGCATCGTTACGGTAACGCAACGTTGCTGGCGTCCGACATGGTGTTTGGTATCGGTAACCGTTTCGCCAACCGTCATACCGGTTCGGTAGAGAAATACACCGAAGGGCGCAAAATCGTCCATATCGATATTGAGCCGACGCAAATTGGCCGCGTGCTGTGCCCGGATCTGGGGATTGTCTCTGATGCTAAAGCTGCCCTGACTTTACTGGTTGAAGTGGCGCAGGAGATGCAAAAAGCGGGTCGTCTGCCGTGTCGTAAAGAATGGGTCGCCGACTGCCAGCAGCGCAAACGCACTTTGCTGCGCAAAACCCACTTCGACAATGTGCCGGTGAAACCGCAGCGCGTGTATGAAGAGATGAACAAAGCCTTTGGTCGCGATGTTTGCTATGTCACCACCATTGGTCTGTCACAAATCGCTGCGGCACAAATGCTGCATGTCTTTAAAGACCGCCACTGGATCAACTGTGGGCAGGCAGGCCCGTTGGGCTGGACCATTCCGGCGGCGCTGGGCGTGTGTGCCGCTGATCCAGAGCGCAATGTGGTGGCGATTTCCGGTGACTTCGACTTCCAGTTCCTGATTGAAGAATTAGCCGTTGGCGCGCAGTTCAACATTCCGTACATCCATGTGCTGGTGAATAACGCCTATCTGGGTCTGATTCGTCAGTCGCAACGCGCGTTTGATATGGATTACTGCGTACAGCTCGCGTTCGAAAATATTAACTCCAGCGAAGTGAACGGTTACGGCGTCGACCACGTAAAAGTAGCGGAAGGTTTAGGTTGTAAAGCTATTCGGGTCTTCAAACCGGAAGATATTGCACCGGCCTTTGAACAGGCGAAAGCCTTAATGGCGCAATATCGGGTACCGGTAGTCGTGGAAGTTATTCTCGAGCGTGTGACCAATATTTCGATGGGCAGCGAACTGGATAACGTCATGGAATTTGAAGATATCGCCGATAACGCAGCGGACGCACCGACTGAAACCTGCTTCATGCACTATGAATAAGGGAGATAAATAATGTTACGTTTCTCTGCGAATTTATCGATGTTATTTGGTGAATATGATTTTCTCGCCCGTTTTGAGAAAGCAGCGCAGTGTGGTTTTCGCGGCGTTGAATTTATGTTTCCTTATGACTACGACATTGAAGAATTAAAACAGGTGCTGGCGAGTAATAAACTCGAACATACTCTGCACAATTTACCGGCGGGTGACTGGGCGGCGGGCGAGCGCGGTATTGCTTGTATTCCTGGCCGTGAAGAAGAGTTTCGGGATGGCGTAGCAGCAGCGATTCGTTATGCTCGTGCGCTGGGTAATAAAAAAATTAACTGTCTGGTCGGTAAAACGCCGGCTGGTTTCAGCAGTGAACAGATTCACGCAACGCTTGTAGAAAACCTGCGTTATGCCGCGAATATGCTGATGAAAGAAGATATTTTATTACTGATTGAACCTATCAACCATTTTGATATTCCTGGTTTCCATCTCACCGGAACTCGGCAGGCGCTGAAACTGATTGATGATGTTGGTTGCTGCAATTTGAAAATTCAGTATGACATTTATCATATGCAGCGGATGGAAGGTGAATTAACCAACACTATGACTCAATGGGCCGATAAAATTGGTCACCTGCAAATTGCCGATAATCCGCATCGCGGCGAACCGGGAACCGGAGAAATTAATTATGAGTATCTCTTTACGGTAATTGAAAATTCTGACTACAACGGTTGGGTTGGGTGTGAATATAAACCCCAAACCACCACGGAAGCCGGTTTACGCTGGATGGATCCGTACCGTTAAAACGTAACGCTGTTCAGGCAATGCTTTTTTAGGCCGCTAAGTTGGCAGGGGATCGTGTTGTCTGAATTCAGGAAAAGCGAAATTTAAAAGAGGTTAATTATGAAACTGGGATTTATTGGCTTAGGCATTATGGGTACACCGATGGCCATTAATCTGGCGCGTGCCGGTCATCAACTGCATGTCACAACCATTGGTCCGGTTGCTGATGAATTACTGTCGCTGGGTGCCGTCAGTGTTGAAACTGCGCGCCAGGTAACGGAAGCATCGGACATCATTTTTATTATGGTGCCGGATACGCCACAGGTTGAAGAAGTTCTGTTTGGTGAAAATGGTTGTGCAAAAACGTCGCTCCAGGGCAAAACCATTGTTGATATGAGCTCCATTTCCCCGATCGAAACTAAACGTTTCGCTCGTCAGGTGAATGAACTGGGCGGCGATTATCTCGATGCGCCCGTCTCCGGCGGTGAAATCGGCGCGCGTGAAGGGACGTTGTCGATTATGGTTGGCGGCGACGAAGCGGTATTTGAACGTGTTAAACCGCTGTTTGAATTGCTCGGTAAAAATATCACCCTCGTGGGCGGTAACGGCGACGGCCAGACCTGCAAAGTGGCAAATCAGATTATCGTGGCGCTCAATATTGAAGCGGTTTCTGAAGCCCTGCTGTTTGCTTCAAAAGCCGGAGCGGATCCGGTACGGGTGCGGCAGGCGCTGATGGGCGGCTTTGCTTCCTCACGTATTCTGGAAGTTCACGGTGAGCGCATGATTAAACGCACCTTTAATCCAGGTTTTAAAATTGCGCTGCACCAGAAAGATCTCAACCTGGCACTGCAAAGTGCGAAAGCACTGGCGCTGAACCTGCCAAACACCGCGACCTGCCAGGAGTTATTTAATACCTGTGCGGCAAACGGTGGCAGCCAGTTGGATCACTCTGCGTTAGTGCAGGCGCTGGAATTAATGGCTAACCATAAACTGGCCTGATACCCGCAATAAAAATGGCCGATATCAGAAAATGAATCGGCCAGCAATATTAAAAAAAGAAAGCAGCCAAAGATGTTGCTTCAGTATTAAAAATAATATTTTTATTTTATTTGTTCCTCATAGCTAGATTAAAAAGACGTTATTCGATACGTGAAATTAAGAGGGATTTATGGAACATCAGAGAAAACTATTCCAGCAACGCGGCTATAGCGAAGATCTATTGCCGAAAACGCAAAGCCAGCGGACCTGGAAAACATTTAACTATTTTACCTTATGGATGGGTTCGGTTCATAACGTTCCCAATTATGTGATGGTCGGCGGCTTTTTTATTCTCGGCTTGTCTACCTTTAGTATTATGCTGGCAATTATCCTCAGCGCCTTTTTCATTGCCGCGGTAATGGTATTAAACGGTGCTGCGGGCAGTAAATACGGCGTACCATTTGCCATGATCCTGCGTGCTTCTTATGGCGTACGTGGTGCACTGTTTCCCGGATTATTAAGAGGCGGGATTGCTGCCATTATGTGGTTTGGCCTGCAATGTTACGCAGGATCGCTGGCCTGCTTGATCCTGATTGGCAAAATCTGGCCGGGATTTTTAACTCTCGGTGGTGATTTTACCCTGTTAGGGCTTTCTCTACCGGGCTTAATCACTTTCTTACTCTTCTGGCTGGTGAACGTCGGAATCGGTTTCGGTGGTGGCAAAGTTTTAAATAAATTCACCGCCATTCTTAACCCGTGTATCTATGTTGTCTTCGGCGGTATGGCGATTTGGGCGATTTCGCTGGTCGGGATCGGTCCAATCTTTGACTACATTCCGAGCGGTATTCAGAAAGCAGAAAACGGTGGCTTCCTGTTCCTGGTGGTGATTAACGCGGTAGTTGCGGTCTGGGCGGCACCGGCGGTGAGCGCATCCGACTTTACGCAAAACGCCCACTCGTTTCGTGAGCAGGCGCTGGGGCAAACGCTGGGTTTAGTTGTGGCCTATATTCTGTTTGCGGTCGCCGGGGTATGTATTATTGCCGGAGCCAGTATTCACTACGGCGCTGACACCTGGAACGTGCTGGATATTGTTCAGCGTTGGGATAGCCTGTTTGCCTCGTTCTTTGCGGTACTGGTTATTCTGATGACGACTATCTCCACTAACGCCACCGGTAATATTATTCCGGCTGGTTATCAGATAGCCGCTATTGCACCGACGAAACTGACCTATAAAAACGGCGTACTGATTGCCAGTATTATCAGTTTGCTGATCTGTCCGTGGAAATTAATGGAAAATCAGGACAGCATTTATCTGTTCCTCGATATTATCGGCGGAATGCTGGGTCCAGTAATTGGTGTGATGATGGCGCATTATTTTGTGGTGATGCGCGGACAAATTAATCTTGATGAACTGTATACCGCAGCAGGGGATTTCAAATATTACGATAACGGCTTTAACCTTACCGCGTTCTCAGTAACTTTGGTCGCCGTTATTTTATCTCTCGGTGGTAAATTTATTCCGTTCATGGAGCCTTTATCACGCGTTTCATGGTTTGTCGGCGTTATTGTCGCCTTTGCGGCCTACGCCTTATTAAAGAAACGTACTGCAGCAGAAAAAACAGGAGAACAAAAAGTCACAGGTTAATTAATCCCGATATTGAACATTGAGTTAAAAATCCAATCTGTATTTTACAAGGAGTTTGTTATGTCTTTTGATTTAATCATTAAAAACGGCACCGTTATTTTAGAAAACGAAGCTCGCGTTGTAGATATCGCCGTTAAAGGCGGAAAAATTGCTGCTATCGGTCAGGATCTGGGCGATGCAATAGAAGTTATGGATGCGTCTGGTCTGGTGGTTTCGCCAGGCATGGTTGATGCGCACACCCATATTTCTGAACCGGGTCGTAGCCACTGGGAAGGTTATGAAACGGGTACTCGCGCAGCGGCAAAAGGTGGTATCACCACCATGATCGAAATGCCGCTCAACCAGCTGCCTGCAACGGTTGACCGCGCATCGATTGAACTGAAGTTTGATGCCGCTAAAGGCAAGCTGACTATCGATGCGGCGCAACTCGGTGGCCTGGTGTCTTACAACATCGACCGTCTGCATGAGCTGGATGAAGTGGGCGTTGTCGGCTTCAAATGCTTCGTTGCAACCTGTGGCGATCGCGGTATCGACAACGACTTCCGTGACGTAAACGACTGGCAGTTTTTCAAAGGCGCACAGAAGCTGGGCGAACTGGGTCAGCCAGTGCTGGTGCACTGCGAAAATGCGCTGATCTGTGACGAACTGGGCGAAGAAGCGAAGCGCGAAGGTCGCGTAACCGCTCATGACTATGTGGCTTCGCGTCCGGTGTTTACCGAAGTGGAAGCGATTCGCCGCGTACTGTACCTGGCGAAAGTCGCCGGTTGCCGTCTGCACGTTTGCCACATCAGCAGCCCGGAAGGTGTTGAAGAGGTGACTCGTGCGCGTCAGGAAGGCCAGGACGTTACCTGTGAATCCTGCCCGCATTACTTTGTACTGGATACCGATCAGTTCGAAGAAATCGGTACTCTGGCGAAGTGTTCACCACCGATCCGCGATCTGGAAAACCAGAAAGGCATGTGGGAAAAACTGTTTAACGGTGAAATCGACTGCCTGGTTTCCGACCACTCTCCATGCCCACCGGAAATGAAAGCAGGCAACATCATGAAAGCATGGGGCGGTATCGCCGGTCTGCAAAGCTGCATGGACGTGATGTTCGATGAAGCGGTACAGAAACGCGGTATGTCTCTGCCGATGTTCGGCAAATTAATGGCGACTAACGCAGCAGATATTTTCGGTCTGCAGCAAAAAGGCCGTATCGCCCCAGGAAAAGATGCCGACTTCGTCTTCATTCAGCCGAATAGCAGCTATGTTCTTACCAATGACGATCTGGAATATCGCCACAAAGTCAGCCCGTATGTTGGCCGTACCATTGGCGCGCGTATCACGAAAACCCTCTTACGTGGTGATGTGATTTACGACATCGAACAGGGTTTCCCTGTTGCGCCGAAAGGTCAATTTATCCTTAAACATCAGCAGTAATCTGGCCCCTGCAATGCCCGTCCTTGCGGCGGGCATTCTCCGGTTAAGGTGTGTTTATGTTCAATTTTGCAGTGAGCCGTGAAAGCCTGTTATCAGGATTTCAGTGGTTTTTCTTTATTTTTTGTAACACGGTTGTGGTTCCTCCTACGCTACTTTCGGCTTTTCAGTTGCCGCAAAGTAGCCTGCTTACGCTCACGCAATATGCTTTTCTTGCTACCGCGCTGGCCTGTTTCGCTCAGGCGTTCTGCGGCCATCGTCGCGCTATTATGGAAGGTCCGGGCGGCCTGTGGTGGGGAACCATCCTTACTATCACCCTTGGCGAAGCATCGCGCGGGACCCCGATCAACGATATCGCTACCAGTCTGGCGGTGGGAATTGCGCTCTCTGGCGTGCTGACGATGTTGATTGGTTTTAGCGGATTAGATCATCGCCTGGCGCGGTTATTTACGCCGTCTGTGATGGTCTTGTTTATGTTGATGCTGGGCGCGCAGCTGACCACTATCTTTTTCAAAGGTATGCTCGGCCTGCCGTTTGGCATAGCCGACCCGAATTTTAAAATTCAGTTACCGCCGTTCGCGCTCTCGGTGGCGGTGATGTGCCTGGTACTGGCGATGATTATCTTCCTGCCGCAACGTTTTGCCCGTTACGGCTTACTGGTTGGTACGATAACCGGCTGGTTGTTGTGGTACTTTTGCTTTCCTTCTTCGCATTCGCTCTCCGGTGAGTTGCACTGGCAGTGGTTCCCGCTCGGCAGTGGCGGTGCTTTGTCGCCGGGGATTATTCTGACGGCGGTGATTACAGGTCTGGTAAATATCAGCAATACCTACGGTGCGATTCGTGGCACGGATGTTTTTTATCCGCAACAGGGCGCGGGGAATACGCGTTATCGTCGCAGCTTTGTGGCGACCGGATTTATGACGCTGATAACCGTGCCGCTGGCGGTAATTCCATTTTCACCGTTTGTTTCATCCATTGGTTTATTAACCCAGACTGGCGATTACACGCGGCGTTCGTTTATTTATGGCAGCGTTATTTGCCTGCTGGTGGCACTGGTTCCGGCACTCACGCGACTGTTTTGCAGTATCCCCTTACCAGTCAGTAGCGCGGTCATGCTGGTTTCTTATCTGCCTTTACTCTTTTCCGCGCTGGTGTTTAGCCAGCAAATCACGTTTACCGCTCGCAATATTTATCGACTCGCATTGCCGTTATTTGTCGGCATATTTTTAATGGCATTACCGCCTGTGTATCTGCAAGACCTTCCATTAACGCTTCGTCCTCTGCTCAGTAACGGCTTACTGGTCGGAATTTTACTGGCTGTTCTTATGGATAATCTTATTCCGTGGGAACGCATCGAATAATTTGTTGAAAAAGGATTGATAATGAAAATTGTCATTGCACCAGACTCGTTTAAAGAGAGCTTAAGTGCAGAAAAATGTTGTCAGGCAATTAAAGCCGGGTTTTCGACCCTCTTTCCCGATGCGCACTATATCTGTCTGCCGATAGCGGATGGCGGCGAAGGGACGGTGGAGGCGATGGTCGCCGCGACGGGCGGCAAAATCGTGACGCTTGAAGTCTGTGGGCCGATGGGGGAAACAGTGAATGCTTTTTATGGCCTTACCGGCGACGGGAAAACGGCGGTGATTGAGATGGCGGCGGCAAGTGGCCTGATGCTGGTCGAGCCTGAAAAGCGTAATCCGTTGCTGGCCTCCAGTTTTGGTACGGGGGAGTTAATTCGCCATGCGCTGGATAACGATATTCGCCATATTATTCTCGGCATTGGTGGTAGCGCGACGGTCGACGGCGGTATGGGCATGGCGCAGGCGCTCGGTGTGCGTTTTCTCGATGCCGACGGTCAGGTGCTGGTGGCTAACGGCGGCAATTTAGCGCGCGTGGCAAGCATTGAGATGGAGGAGTGCGATCCGCGCCTGGCGAACTGCCATATTGAAGTAGCGTGCGATGTAGATAATCCGTTGGTAGGGGCACGCGGCGCGGCGGCGGTGTTTGGCCCGCAAAAAGGGGCAACGCCAGAAATGGTCGAAGAGCTGGAACAGGGGCTGCAAAATTACGCCCGTGTTTTACAACAGCTAACTGAAATCAACGTCTGCCAGATGGCGGGCGGCGGCGCGGCCGGAGGCATGGGAATTGCCGCAGCGGTATTCCTCAATGCGGATATTAAACCGGGTATTGAGATTGTGTTGAATGCGGTCAATCTTGCGCAGGCGGTGCAGGGTGCAGCACTGGTGATCACCGGGGAAGGGCGCATCGACTCGCAAACGGCAGGCGGTAAAGCGCCGCTGGGTGTGGCATCGGTGGCGAAGCAGTTTAATGTCCCGGTGATTGGGATTGCTGGCGTATTGGGTGATGGCGTGGAAGTGGTGCACCAGTACGGCATTGACGCGGTATTCAGCATTTTGCCACGTCTGGCACCTTTAGCCGAAGTGCTCGCCAGCGGTGAAACCAATCTCTTCAACAGTGCGCGAAATATTGCCTGCGCCATTAAAATAGGTCAGGGAATTAAAAACTGACTCTTACCTTTAAAGCGGATGCGATTTATATCGCATCTTTTTTTACCTGAATTGACTACAAAAAAGCCACGGTATAAACCGTGGCAAAATCCAACATAGCTAAAAATAATCAGGCGTGTGGTATGACTTAAATCTCAACGTCGCGGTTACAATCCTTTGAATAAATATAACTAAACGCTTCACCACGCCCTACGCCATAACCGGCCTGTAAGGAATAAGCGCCCATAAAGATGTAATCGCCTTTTTTCACCGGGATCCAGTTATTGTCGAGGTTATAAACCCCCTGACCGGAAAGAATATAGGCACCGTGTTCCTGGACGTGAGTTTCGATATAACCGTGGCTGGCACCTGGCGCAAAAGAGAGGATATGCATGTTCATATCAAAACCTAACTCTTTGGGCAGAAAATCCAGCAGAATAACATCGTCCATGCCTTCATAATGAATGCGTTCCAGTTCGCTGGCATTGCCAGAAACCAGCCACGGCGCATGACCTTCTACCGGAACATAGCGACGCTTATATAAAAAGATTTGGCTGTCTTCGGCCTGGGCGTTAACAAAAGTCATTAAGGAGCCTGGCGGGCAATAAAGATAACCACCTTCGCTTAAGGTAAATGTTTTCCCTTCGGCTTTGGCAGTGATATTTCCAGAAATCACATACAGGAAGGTTTCAATTCCTTTGCCACCGAAGCCCTGCTGATTACCCCCGTTTTGATGCAGTGTGACCAGATAATCAACAAAAGAGGCCCCCAGCTTTGGCGTGGAGAGGATTGTCGCGTCACAATTTTCAAAGCCCGGAATAATATTTTTTACCAGACCGTCCGGGGTTAACAGCGCGAAATTACCGTGTTTAACAATCGCACGGTTAGCCAGTAAATCATCGCGGTAACCGGTGACGTTATTTAAATATCCCATTTATGACTCCTTATTTCTGCCAGGCAAGTTGATAAAGCATGAGTGCCAACGTTTTGACCCCTTCGGCAAGGTCGGTAATATTGGTGCGTTCCGCCGGGTTATGGCTGATCCCGTTGATGCTGGGAATGAAAATCATGCAGGTTGGTACGCGAGGCGCGAAAATTTGTGCGTCGTGCCCGGCACCACTGTGCATTACCCGGTAATTCAGTTTTTCGCTTTCACACAATTCTGTCAGGGTGGCGACCAGGTCCTTATTCATCGGCACGGGTTCTTCGTCCATCCATAAATCGATATCAATACCAATGTCCATTTCATCGCAAATCGCCCGCATGTCGTTTTCTAACTGTTGGGTAAAATCGCGCAACATGGCAGTGTCGGTATGACGACAATCAATGGTGAACGTGGTTTTACCCGGCACTACATTCACCGTATTCGGGCGCGGCTCCACCTTGCCAAAGGTCAGCACCAGCGGATCGCCCATCTTTTTCGCTTTCTCAACTGACTGATGGCAAATGCGACTGAAAGCGTAAACCGTATCACGACGATAACCCATCGGCGTGGTGCCTGCATGGTTTGATTCGCCGTTCAGCGTCACCGTATAGCGACGTTGCCCGACAATTGCATTCACCACGCCAATTGACTGACCATTACTTTCCAGCACACAACCCTGTTCGATATGCAGTTCGACAAAGGCTTTAATATCCTGACGCGGAGTTAGTGGGGCGTTCGGCAGAGTAAATCCGCAAGCCTTCATTGCATCGACAAAACTATTTCCTTTGGCATCACAGATATTCCGCACGTCGTCAGGATTCGCCAGCCCAAAGATATTTTTACTGCCCCAGAAGACATACGGGAAGCGGCTGCCTTCTTCTTCCGCCATTGCCACCACTTCGACCGTTCGCAGCGGCGCGCCGTATTGCGTTTTCAGCCAGTCAGTCGCCAGCCACGCCGCCAGTGCGCCGAATTGTCCGTCGAGGTTACCGCCGTTAACCACGGTATCAATATGCGAACCGCTCAGAATCACTTCCTGAGGGTATTCGCTGCCGTTCAGGCGGCCGTATAAATTCCCCACTTCATCGAAACGTGTTTCCAGCCCACTTGCTGCCATTCTTTTTTTAAATTGCTGCTGGGTTTCCAGCCACTCCGGCGAATAAAGTAAACGGGTCATTCCACCCGTTGGGTCAGCACCAAAAGAGGAAAGCCAGGGCAGCGTTTCTTCTATAGCTTGACGGAAATGTGTAATCATAAGAAAGTCCTGTCTCAACAATTATTGCGCAAAGGGATTTTTCGTTTCGTATGACGTGTTATAAAGCGCGTCGGAAATTAAATACTGGTAAATATCATCAACAATTTCGATGCCTTCGACGTCGGCTTTGCGTTGCTTAATATCCTGATCCTGTCCGGGATAATAAACCTGGTTAAAACCGGGCGCGGGGGTAATGGCATTTAATTCGCGCATGGTCTGGCTAAGATGTTGACGGAATAATTCGCTGGAGGAGAAAAAGTTCGGATTAATAACTACATGTAATTGCCCCAAATTACGTCCGGCGTGTAAATCGTCATACATCGAACTGACCTGACGCCCGAACGGTAAGCCGAGTAAGACGCCGGAGAGGACGTCGATCATCATCATCAGGCCATAACCTTTCGGTCCGGCAGCCGGGAGCAGGGCGTTAACCGCGAAGGGATCGCTGGTTGGTGTACCATTTTTATCGACCGCCCAGGTATCGGGGATAGACATATTGCGCGAGCGGGCGTCGAGCACTTTTCCCCATGCCTGTACGGTAGTCGCCATATCAAAGGTAAGGATCTCGTCGCCTTCTCCCGGCGCGGCAAAGGCCAGTGGGTTAGTACCGTAGTAAATTTCCGCGCCGCCAAACGGCACCACCATTGGATCGGACTGGCACATCGAAATGCCAATTAACCCGGCGCGGGCTGCCTGCTGTACAAAATAAGAGATTGCGCCGCTGTGACCCATCCGGCTGATACCGACCACCGCAACGCCTTTTTGCTGGGCGGTTTTGATGGCATGTTCCATACCCATTTTTGCCGCGACCTGTCCGGCGGCATTGTCGGCATGTAAAATTGCCGAGCACGGTCCGGTTTCTTCAAGACGAAACTCTGGTTCGCGGTTGGTGCCGCCTTTTGATATGCGCTCTGCGTAGTATTCAACGCGCACCGCGCCATGAGAGTGGATCCCTCTGGCATCGGCGTAAACCAATACTTCAGCCACGGTTGCAGCGTGCTCACGTTTTAACCCAGCCTGACAGAGTTTATTCTCGATTAGCTGGTGGAGTGTTTCCCGACTGATTTTCATCTGTCTTCCTTTTTAACGACGGTGTGAAGCATGACTGCAATTAACATACAGGGAAAATATCTGGATTATGTGATCCAGACAGGCAAAAAAATATAGTTAGAATTTATTTGATAATCCGCTCGCTTTTAACCTGGTTTTTAAAACAACTATGCTTATTAAAAAATAACGCGTAATAGTCTGGCGGTTATTTGAATTCTTTTGTTAATAATGTCTGTGTGATATTCATCACCTTATTTATCACCATCCATCGATACCGTAATCGCCACATTAACACTGCTCGTGCAATTGCCATGGGTGCAATTTTTAAGGAGTTGTTATGATCCACGCCTTTATTAAAAAAGGGTGTTTTCAGGATTCGGTCAGTTTAATGATTATTTCACGAAAACTCAGCGAATCAGAAAATGTTGATGATGTTTCCGTAATGATGGGTACGCCCGCCAATAAAGCGTTATTAGAGACTACAGGTTTCTGGCATGACGATTTTAATCACGCCACGCCGAACGATATTTGCGTGGCGATTCGTAGCGAAGCGGCGGATGCAGGGATCGCGCAGGCGATTATGCGGCAGCTTGAAGAGGCGCTAAAACAACTGGCACAGGGTACAGGCAGCAGCCAGGCGTTGACGCAGGTACGTCGCTGGGACAGTGCCAGTCAGAAATTACCCAATGCCAATCTGGCGCTGATTTCAGTGGCTGGCGAGTATGCGGCGGAGCTGGCGAATCAGGCGCTGGATCGCAACCTCAACGTGATGATGTTCTCCGATAACGTCACGCTGGAAGATGAAATCCAACTTAAAACCCGCGCACGGGAAAAAGGCTTGCTGGTGATGGGGCCAGACTGCGGTACGTCGATGATTGCCGCCACGCCGCTGGCTTTTGCTAACGTGATGCCGGAAGGCAACATTGGCGTCATTGGCGCTTCCGGTACCGGGATTCAGGAGCTGTGCTCACAGATTGCGCTGGCAGGTGAGGGAATTACTCACGCGATTGGTCTTGGCGGGCGCGATCTCAGCCGTGAAGTGGGCGGCATCAGTGCGCTAACGGCGCTGGAAATGTTAAGCACCGATGCGAAAAGCGAAGTGCTGGCATTTGTTTCAAAACCACCTGCCGAAGCTGTGCGTCTGAAAATTGTTAATGCCATGAAAGCAACCGGCAAACCAACGGTGGCGCTGTTTTTAGGTTATACCCCGGCGGTGGCCCGCGACGAGAATGTCTGGTTTGCCTCCTCGCTGGATGATGCCTCACGCCTGGCTTGCCTGCTTTCACGCGTTACGGCGCGACGTAACGCGATAGCGCCTGCCAGCAGCGGATTTATTTGCGGCTTGTATACCGGCGGTACGTTAGCCGCCGAAGCGGCGGGATTACTTGCCGCGCATCTTGGCGTGGTAGCCGACGATACCCATCATCACGGCATGATGCTCGACGCCGATGGTCACCAGATTATTGACCTCGGCGATGATTTCTACACCGTCGGGCGTCCCCATCCGATGATCGACCCAACCTTACGCAACCAGTTAATTGCCGATCTCGGCGCTAAACCGCAAGTGCGCGTATTGCTGCTTGATGTGGTGATTGGCTTCGGTGCGACCACCGATCCTGCAGCCTCGCTGGTAAGCGCCTGGCAAAAAGCCTGTGCCGCGCGTCCAGACAATCAACCACTGTATGCCATTGCCACGGTGACAGGCACTGAACGTGACCCGCAATGCCGCTCGCAGCAAATCGCCACGCTGGAAGATGCAGGGATCGCGGTAGTGAGTTCGCTGCCAGAAGCCACCTTGCTGGCGGCGGCGTTAATTCATCCGCTCTCGCCTGCCACACAGCAACACACACCGTCACTACTGGAAAACGTCGCCGTGATTAACATCGGGTTACGCAGCTTTGCGCTGGAACTACAAAGCGCCAGCAAACCGGTTGTGCATTACCAATGGTCACCAGTCGCTGGCGGCAATAAAAAACTGGCTCGTTTATTAGAACGTTTGCAATAAGGGGTTCCCATGTTTACATCAGTGGCGCAAGCCAATGCTGCGGTTATCGAACAAATTCGTCGCGCTCGTCCACACTGGCTGGATGTGCAACCGGCTTCTTCACTAATTAATGAATTAAATCAGGGTAAAACACTGCTTCACGCCGGGCCGCCGATGCGCTGGCAGGAGATGACCGGACCCATGAAAGGGGCATGTGTGGGCGCATGTCTGTTTGAAGGCTGGGCGAAAGATGAAGCGCAGGCACTGGCAATGCTGGAGCAGGGGGAAGTGAACTTCATTCCTTGTCACCATGTGAATGCTGTCGGGCCAATGGGCGGCATTACTTCTGCCAGTATGCCGATGCTGGTGGTCGAGAACGTGACCGACGGCAATCGGGCGTACTGCAACCTCAACGAAGGTATCGGCAAAGTGATGCGTTTTGGCGCTTACGGCGAAGATGTCCTGACTCGCCATCGCTGGATGCGCGATGTGTTAATGCCAGTATTAAGCGCGGCGCTGGGGCGCATGGAGCGCGGTATCGATCTCACCGCGATGATGGCGCAGGGCATTACCATGGGCGATGAGTTCCATCAGCGCAATATTGCTTCCTCAGCACTGTTAATGCGTGCGCTGGCCCCACAAATTGCTCGCCTCGATCATGATAAACAACACATCGCGGAAGTGATGGATTTCCTCAGCGTGACCGATCAGTTCTTCCTTAACCTCGCGATGGCTTACTGCAAGGCGGCGATGGATGCTGGTGCGATGATCCGCGCAGGCAGCATCGTCACGGCTATGACCCGCAACGGCAATATGTTCGGGATTCGGGTCAGCGGGCTGGGCGAACGCTGGTTTACTGCGCCAGTAAACACTCCGCAAGGTCTGTTTTTCACCGGCTTCTCGCAGGAGCAGGCGAACCCGGATATGGGCGATAGCGCGATTACCGAAACCTTTGGTATCGGTGGTGCGGCAATGATCGCCGCCCCTGGCGTAACACGCTTTGTCGGTGCGGGTGGTATGGAAGCAGCCAGAGCAGAATCTGAAGAGATGGCAGAAATCTTCCTTGAGCGCAATATGCAGTTGCAGATCCCTGGCTGGGATTTCCAGGGCGCGTGTCTGGGGCTGGATATTCGTCGCGTGGTAGAAACCGGTATTACACCACTCATCAATACGGGTATCGCCCATAAAGAGGCGGGGATCGGGCAGATTGGTGCAGGCACTGTGCGGGCACCGCTGGCGTGCTTTGAACAGGCGCTGGAAGCTCTGGCTGAAAGCATGGGGATTGGTTGAGGAACGCGCAATGACGATCATCCTTCCTCTGCTTGCCAGCCGTAGTGCACCGAATTATCGCCAGTCCTGGCGGTTAGCGGGCGTGTGGCGGCGGGCGATTAACCTGATGACGGAAAGCGGTGAATTGTTAACGCTGCATCGTCAGGGTAGTGGTTTCGGTCCCGGAGGATGGGTGCTTCGCCGCGCACAATTCGATGCGTTATGCGGTGGATTATGCGGCAATGAACGACCACAGGTTGTGGCTCAAGGGATTCGCCTCGGGCGTTTCACGGTTAAACAGCCACAGCGTTATTGTTTGCTGCGTATTACGCCGCCTGCGCATCCTCAACCGCTTGCAGCGGCATGGATGCAACGCGCGGAGGAAACCGGGCTTTTCGGGCCGCTGGCGTTGGCGGCAGGCGATCCGCTGCCTGCTGAATTACGCCAGTTTCGTCACTGTTTTCAGGCCGCGCTCAATGGCGTTAAGACCGACTGGCGGCACTGGCTGGGTAAAGGCCCCGGATTAACGCCAAGTCATGATGATACGCTGAGCGGAATGCTGCTGGCGGCCTGGTATTATGGCGCTTTAGATGCGCGCTCCGGTCGCCCGTTTTTTGCCTGTTCCGACAATCTTCAACTCGTTACCACAGCGGTGAGCGTTAATTATTTACGTTATGCCGCGCAAGGATATTTCGCCTCGCCAGTCCTGCACTTTGTTCATGCTCTGAGTTGCCCGAAACGTACCGCTGTTGCGATTGATTCGCTGTTGGCGCTGGGGCATACGTCAGGGGCAGATACGCTGCTGGGGTTCTGGCTTGGTCAACAATTATTACAAGGAACACCATGAAAACACTGGTTGTAGCTCTTGGGGGCAATGCCTTACTCCAGCGCGGTGAGGCGCTGACGGCAGAAAATCAATATCGCAATATTGCCAGTGCTGTTCCCGCGCTGGCGCGCCTGGCGCGTGCTTATCGACTGGCGATTGTTCACGGCAACGGGCCGCAGGTGGGTTTGTTGGCGTTACAAAATCTGGCCTGGAAAGAGGTCGAACCGTATCCACTGGATGTGCTGGTGGCGGAAAGTCAGGGGATGATTGGCTATATGCTGGCGCAGAGTTTGAGCGCACAGCCGCAGATGCCGCCTGTCACGACGGTGCTGACGCGCATTGAGGTTTCGTCTGATGATCCGGCGTTTTTGCAGCCAGAGAAGTTTATCGGCCCGGTTTATCAGCCAGAAGAACAAGAGGCACTGGAAACGGCTTACGGCTGGAAAATGAAGCGTGATGGCAAATATTTACGCCGGGTGGTGGCATCTCCCCAGCCTCGTAAAATTCTCGACAGTGAAGCCATCGAGTTGTTGCTCAAAGAGGGGCATGTGGTGATTTGCAGTGGCGGCGGCGGTGTGCCTGTGACGAAAGACGGGGCAGGGAGTGAAGCAGTGATTGATAAAGATCTCGCCGCTGCGTTGCTCGCCGAGCAGATTAATGCCGATGGACTGGTGATCCTCACCGATGCTGATGCGGTATATGAAAACTGGGGAACGCCGCAGCAACGCGCTATTCGTCATGCCACACCGGATGAGTTAGCGCCATTTGCCAAAGCCGATGGGGCGATGGGACCGAAGGTGACGGCGGTAAGTGGCTATGTCAGAAGCCGTGGTAAACCTGCGTGGATTGGGGCGTTATCGCGGATTGAAGAGACGCTGGCGGGCGAAGCGGGGACCTGTATTTCGCTGTCGTGATGGGAGCATCCAGCATATGGCGCACCATGCCTGATGCGACGCTTGACGCGTCTTATCACGCCTACAATGGGTACCGGATTGGTAGTCGGATAAGGCGTTCACGCCGCATCCGGTAATCGGCGCACCATGCCTGATGCGACGCTTGACGCGTCTTATCAGGCCTACAATGGGTACCGGATTAGTAGGCCGGATAAGGCGTTCACGCCGCATCCGGCAGGAATATGAGTACCAGGTTAACTGAACTTACTCTGCGCCCAAATCACGCCACTGGCATACTCCGGCGGCAGCAGCGGGATTAATGCTTCCAGCGTCGCGGTCAGACGCGATGTGTCGCTGTCGGTCAAATTCAGATGCCCCACTTTACGGCCCGGACGCACTTCTTTGTCGTACCAGTGCAGATGCACCAGCGGCAGTTTCAGCCAGTCATAATTCACATCGCTACCAATCAGGTTGATCATCACCGACGGACTATTCACTACCGGTTGCGGTAACGGCAGATCGGTAATTGCCCGCAGATGCAGCTCAAACTGGCTGATGCTGGCACCGTTTTGCGTCCAGTGACCACTGTTATGTACACGCGGAGCCAGTTCGTTGATCAGCAGACCTTGCGGAGTGATAAAACACTCCATCGCCATCACGCCCACATAGCCCAGCTCCTGCATAATCGCCGACAGCATCTCTTCGGCCTGCGCCTGCAGCTGTGCGTTGGCCTGCGGGAAAGCGACGCTGGTGCGCAAAATACCGTCCTGATGCAGGTTATGCGTCAGCGGATAAAACACAGTGCTGCCATCAAAGCCGCGCGCGCCAACCAGCGATACTTCGCCAGAGAAGTTAATGCCCTGCTCGACAATACATTCGCCGTAGCATTCAGCCGGTAACTGTGCGGTTTCATCGGCGCGTAAACGCCATTGACCGCGACCGTCATAGCCACCAGTGCGACGCTTAACAATCGCCAGTTCACCTAAACGATCAAACACTGCAGGCCACTCGCTGCGATCGGCAAGTAACTGCCACGGTGCGGTCGGCAGGTGAAGCTTGTCGAAAAGCTGCTTCTGAGTCAGACGGTCGGCAATAATTGGGAACACATCGCGGTTCACAAAGGCTGGATGGCGTGCCAACTCGCGCGTTAATGCGGTTTCCGGCCAGCGTTCGATCTCAGCGGTAATCACGCTTTGTTGAAAGGGCACCGCCGCCGGTTCAGCGTCCAGCCCGACCGGCCAGACAGCAATGCCTAACGGTTCGCCTGCCTGGCGCAACATACGGCCTAACTGCCCGTTACCGAGGACGCAAACCTGTTTCATGCCGCACCTCGCGGGTCCGGGTTTTCCAGCACTTCATCAGTTTGTGCTTTGCGCCAGTCATTCAGACGCTGGTGCAGTTCTTTATCATGAGTCGCAAGAATTTGTGCTGCCAGTAACGCCGCGTTTGCCGCGCCAGCTTTACCAATCGCCAGCGTACCCACCGGAATGCCGCGCGGCATTTGTACGATGGAGTAGAGGCTATCGACACCGCTCAGTGCGGCGCTCTGTACTGGCACACCCAGCACTGGCACCAGCGTTTTGGCGGCAATCATGCCCGGCAGGTGCGCTGCGCCGCCTGCGCCCGCAATAATCACCTGATAACCGTTCTCTTCGGCACTTTCGGCGAAGCTGAACAGTTTATCGGGGGTGCGGTGAGCAGAAACCACTTCAACGTGGTGCGGGACATTCAGGATTTCGAAGATTTCGGCGGCGAACTGCATGGTAGCCCAGTCGCTTTTGGACCCCATCACGATGGCGACACGCGCCGGATTATTGCGGGAAGACATGCGTCTTAAAACTCCTGTGGTGCACAACTCTCGGCTTTAGAGGGCACAGAGAATAGCACGGAAAGAGAGCAAGGAAAACGGTTGCGCGGCTATGAAATCAGCAAAGTTGCGCGTTTTTTAAAATGGAAAATGGATCAACTCAACGTCATCTGCCGTGACTTTCACCATCGAACCTTCCGTATGCCAGGCACCCAACACGACACGAAAAGCAGGTTGCTGATTGGCGATCAGTTCATGCACCGCCGGGCGATGCGTATGCCCGTGAATCAACCATTGCACCTGATGCTTTTCCATCGCACTGACCACCGCGTTTTGGTTAACGTCCATGATCGCCAGCGATTTACTGCTGTTGGCTTCTTTGCTGTTCGCTCGCATTCGCGCGGCAATGCGTTTGCGCACAAACAACGGCAGGGCGAGGAATAGCGTTTGCAACCACGGCTTGTGGACTTTGGCGCGAAAAGCCTGATAACCCGCGTCATCGGTGCACAGCGTGTCGCCATGCATAATCAACACCCGACGACCATAAAGTTCGAGCACTTTTTCTTCCGGCAATAACGTCATGCCACTCTCACGGGCAAAGCGTTTGCCAAGCAGAAAATCACGGTTGCCATGAATGAAATAACAGGGAACGCCGGAATCGGATACCGCTTTGATCGCTGCGGCTATCTGGCGATGGAGTGGGTTGGGATCGTCATCGCCAATCCATGCTTCAAACAGATCGCCAAGAATATACAGCGCGTCGGCCTTGCGGGCTTCCCCCACTAAAAAACGCAGAAAACCGGCGGTGATCGCCGGTTCTTCCACGCAGAGATGAAGATCTGCAATAAAGAGTGTCGCCACGATTACTCGCTAACGGTCACGCTTTCAATGATAACGTCTTCTTTTGGCACGTCCTGGTGCATACCGCTACGACCGGTTGCTACACCTTTGATTTTGTCAACCACGTCCATGCCTTCAACCACTTCAGCAAACACGCAGTAACCCCAACCTTGCAGGCTTTCGCCAGAGAAGTTCAGGAAGTCGTTATCAACCACGTTGATGAAGAACTGTGCAGTTGCAGAGTGCGGTGCCTGAGTACGGGCCATTGCCAGCGTACCGCGGGTGTTTTTCAGACCGTTGTTGGCTTCGTTTTTGATCGGTTCTTTGGTGGCTTTTTGCTTCATGCCTGGCTCAAAACCGCCGCCCTGAATCATAAAGCCGTTGATAACACGGTGGAAAATGGTGTTGTTGTAAAAACCTTCGCGGCAGTAGTCCAGGAAGTTTTTAACTGTTTCAGGTGCTTTATCGTCAAAAGTTTTGATGACAATATCGCCGTGATTGGTGTGGAAAGTAACCATTTTTGCATCCTGTTCCGTTTGATTGGTGCTTCAACCCGATTCGGGTCATATATAGGGTGGTGTTATAGCATAACCGCACGATCGGATCATCACGCAATGTATGCTGATTCGCGCGGGAAATATGGGTATTATACGCAACTCAATTACCCACACATGTCTAAACGGAATCTTCGATGCTAAAAATCTTCAATACTCTGACACGCCAAAAAGAGGAATTTAAGCCTATTCACGCCGGGGAAGTCGGCATGTACGTGTGTGGAATCACCGTTTACGATCTCTGTCATATCGGTCACGGGCGTACCTTTGTTGCCTTTGACGTGGTTGCGCGCTATCTGCGTTTCCTCGGCTATAAGCTGAAGTATGTGCGCAACATTACTGATATCGACGACAAAATCATCAAACGCGCCAATGAAAATGGCGAAAGCTTTGTGGCGCTGGTGGATCGCATGATCGCCGAAATGCACAAAGATTTTGATGCTTTGAACATTCTGCGCCCGGATATGGAGCCGCGCGCGACGCACCATATCGCAGAAATTATTGAACTCACTGAACAACTGATCGCCAAAGGTCACGCTTATGTGGCGGACAACGGCGACGTGATGTTCGACGTACCGACCGATCCGACCTATGGCGTGCTGTCGCGTCAGGATCTCGACCAGCTGCAGGCAGGCGCGCGCGTTGACGTGGTCGACGACAAACGCAACCCGATGGACTTCGTTCTGTGGAAGATGTCGAAAGAGGGCGAACCGAGCTGGCCGTCTCCGTGGGGCGCGGGCCGTCCAGGCTGGCACATTGAATGTTCGGCAATGAACTGCAAGCAGTTGGGTAACCACTTTGATATCCACGGCGGCGGTTCTGACCTGATGTTCCCGCACCACGAGAACGAAATCGCGCAGTCTACCTGTGCCCATGATGGTCAGTATGTGAACTACTGGATGCACTCGGGGATGGTAATGGTTGACCGAGAGAAGATGTCGAAATCCCTGGGTAACTTCTTTACCGTGCGCGATGTGCTGAAATACTACGACGCGGAAACCGTGCGTTACTTCCTGATGTCCGGTCACTATCGCAGTCAGCTGAACTACAGCGAAGAGAACTTGAAGCAGGCGCGTGCGGCGCTGGAGCGTCTCTACACTGCGCTGCGCGGCACAGACAAAACCGTTGCTCCTGCCGGTGGCGAAGCGTTTGAAGCGCGCTTTATTGAAGCGATGGACGACGATTTCAACACCCCGGAAGCCTATTCCGTGCTGTTTGATATGGCGCGTGAAGTGAACCGTCTGAAAGCAGAAGATATGGCAGCGGCAAACGCGATGGCGTCTCATCTGCGTAAACTTTCAGCCGTGCTGGGCCTGCTGGAGCAAGAACCGGAAGCGTTCCTGCAAAGCGGCGCGCAGGCAGACGACAGCGAAGTGGCTGAGATTGAAGCCTTAATTCAACAGCGTCTGGATGCCCGTAAAGCGAAAGACTGGGCGGCGGCAGATGCGGCGCGTGACCGTCTTAACGAGATGGGGATCGTGCTGGAAGATGGCCCACAAGGGAGCACCTGGCGTCGTAAGTAATTGCGCTATTGCCGGATGCGAGTTTTCGCATCCGGTTATCGTCTGCGCCACCACAACATTCCCATCAGTAGCATCCCCGGCAACCACACCCACATCAATTCAGAAATAATCACCTGATGCCCGTACGGCGTGGTGTAACGAGACAACGCGAACGGCGCGACCTTAATCACCTGCCAGGAAGCGAAAAAGCGTTCATCTGACCACGGCCACAGCCAGCCAACGCCTTTACCGCCAGTGGTTACCGAATCCAGCAAGCTGTGCGATAACAAGGAGACGGTTAAAAACAGCCAGCAGCGAATCAGCCCAGCCCTGAACCATCGACGTCCAATCAGCACACATAACAGCGGGACAACAAACGCAAACACCAGCGAATGGGTAAACCCGCGATGACCAAAAACATTGCCGTAAGCAACGCCAAATTTAAACGACAATACGTCGGCATCGGGCAGCATCGCCAGGATGATTCCGGCAAATAACAGGCGCGGAGGGATGACTTTCGAACCCAACCCTAAACCAATGCAAAGGGGAACGGCGGCGTGCGTAATAACGGTTGGCATGATGGTCGCTTCGGCAAAATGTCGATGCTATCAGCATGGATGACAGGGACGTAGAGGACAAAAGTCTGAAAAGAGAACCGGCCTGTTGATACAGGCCGGGAAAGGGATCAGGCAACAACCTGTACGCTGTGACCTGCAAAACTCACTGTCTGACCGGCGACGATTTTGCAGCGTTTGCGCGTTTCAACCGCGCCGTCGACTTTTACCTGGCCTTCAGCAATCGCGATTTTCGCCTGTGCGCCGCTTTCGCTCCAGCCTTCCAGTTTCAGCAAGTCGCACAGCTCAACGTGCGGATGTTTACCTAAAGAAAATGTCGCCATGTTACTCACCCTGTGGATCATGATATTCAACGCACGCCTGTAGCGTGTTTTCGATCAGCGTGGCAACCGTCATCGGGCCAACGCCGCCCGGAACAGGCGTAATGTATGAGGCGCGTTTAGCCGCGTCTTCAAACACCACGTCGCCCACAACTTTGCCATTTTCCAGACGGTTGATGCCGACATCAATCACAATTGCGCCTTCTTTGATCCAGTCACCGGGAATAAAGCCTGGCTTACCGACGGCAACGATCAGTAGATCGGCATTTTCTACGTGATGACGCAGATTTTTAGTGAAGCGGTGAGTCACGGTGGTGGTGCAACCTGCGAGCAACAGTTCCATGCTCATTGGGCGACCGACGATATTCGATGCGCCAATCACCACGGCGTTAAGGCCGAAGGTATCAATGTTGTAACGCTCAAGCAGTGTGACGATACCACGCGGGGTGCAGGGGCGCAGACGTGGCGCGCGCTGGCACAGACGACCGACGTTATAAGGATGGAAACCGTCAACGTCTTTGTCCGGGTGAATTCGTTCCAGCACTTTGACGTTATCAATACCCGCCGGTAACGGCAGTTGGACCAGAATGCCATCAATGGTGTTGTCGGCATTCAGCGCATCGATAAGCTCCAGCAGCTCCGCTTCGCTGGTGGTTTCCGGGAGGTCATAAGAACGGGAGACGAACCCGACTTCTTCACAAGCTTTGCGTTTGCTTGCGACATAAATTTGCGATGCAGGGTTGCTACCCACCAGTACTACGGCCAGTCCTGGTGCCCGCAGTCCAGCTGCAATACGTGCCTGAACTTTTTGAGCAACTTCAGAGCGCACCTGCTGCGCAATCGTTTTACCGTCAATAATCTTTGCTGCCATCAGAGAGAGGATTCCATCTGTTACGTAGGTCGAAGGGGATGCGCCTATTTTGTCAGAAGCGGGGCGCGCTGTCAGGTTTCGTTTCAGATTTATCGTGTGAAGCGGCCTCTTGCGAAGGTGAGGCACACCGTCGCTGAGATTGAAAACTTCATTTTTCGTCCATGATGACGTTGTAAATCTGGAACTGATTTATTTCCTTGTCTAAGGATTAAGATAATTTAAGAAATACCTGACAATATAAAAAGAATTTTCAGCCTGGTAATTTACCGCTTCAGGTCTATATTTGTGTTGAATATATTTTGCGCGGAAATATTCATCTAACGGGGCTCTCTATTTTTTAGAATAGAGTGCATATTTTCAATTAAGACCTTCTTAGAGGATAAAAAGGAATTTTACTACTATCAGTGTCTTAAATAAAGTAATCGGTTATATACGGATGTGGAGTCGATAAATGAGATTGAAGGAATATATATGAAATTAAGATTTATTTCGTCTGCGCTGGCTGCCGCACTATTCGCCGCTACGGGTAGTTATGCTGCCGTTGTAGATGGCGGTACAATTCACTTTGAAGGCGAACTGGTGAATGCTGCCTGTTCAGTGAATACTGACTCGGCAGACCAGGTTGTCACACTCGGTCAATATCGTACCGATATTTTCAATGCTGTTGGTAATACCTCTGCATTAATTCCATTCACTATACAGTTGAACGACTGCGATCCTGTTGTTGCCGCTAATGCTGCCGTTGCATTTTCTGGTCAGGCGGATGCAATCAATGATAATTTATTGGCCATTGCATCCAGTACCAATACAACAACAGCAACGGGTGTCGGTATTGAAATACTTGATAATACATCCGCAATTCTCAAACCTGATGGGAATAGCTTCTCAACCAACCAGAACTTGATCCCCGGGACCAACGTTCTTCATTTTTCTGCACGTTATAAAGGCACCGGTACAAGTGCATCAGCAGGGCAAGCAAATGCTGACGCGACTTTTATTATGAGATACGAATAATCAAAACAACGTTGTTTTGAATTATATATCACGTCTTATAACAAAGTAATGTACCGGTTGTCTGAAGCGGTATGGTGGCAATGTAAATCGAAATCATGTTCACTTTGTATCATGCCGCTTTATTAAATGAAAAGGGAATGATGTGTTGTAAGAAACCAAAGCAATCATTTCTTTATATTTCTTATTTTTGCCGTCAGGAATACACAAGGCGTATTAACTATGATGACTAAAATAAAGTTATTGATGCTCATTATATTTCATTTAATCATTTCGGCCAGCGCCCATGCTGCCGGAGGGATCGCATTAGGTGCCACGCGTATTATTTATCCCGCTGATGCTAAACAGACTGCGGTATGGATTAGAAATAGCCATACCAATGAGCGCTTTCTGGTCAATTCGTGGATTGAAAACAGTAGCGGTGTAAAAGAAAAGTCATTCATCATTACACCGCCACTGTTTGTTAGTGAACCCAAAAGCGAAAATACCTTGCGTATTATTTACACCGGTCCACCGCTGGCGGCAGATCGTGAGTCTTTGTTCTGGATGAATGTTAAGACGATCCCTTCGGTAGATAAAAATGCATTGAACGGCAGGAATGTTTTGCAACTGGCGATTTTATCGCGCATGAAGTTATTTCTCCGTCCAATTCAACTACAAGAATTACCCGCAGAAGCGCCGGACACACTCAAGTTTTCGCGATCCGGTAACTATATCAATGTTCATAATCCATCACCTTTTTATGTCACCCTGGTTAACCTGCAAGTGGGCAGCCAAAAGTTGGGGAATGCTATGGCTGCACCCAGAGTTAATTCACAAATTCCCTTACCCTCAGGAGTACAGGGAAAGCTGAAATTTCAGACCGTTAATGATTATGGTTCAGTAACCCCGGTCAGAGAAGTGAACTTAAACTAACCGAATCATCTGACAATATCAGAGCTAATTATGAAAATACCCACTACTACGGATATTCCGCAGAGGTATACCTGGTGTCTGGCCGGAATTTGTTATTCATCTCTTGCCATTTTACCCTCCTTTTTAAGCTATGCGGAAAGTTATTTCAACCCGGCATTTTTATTAGAGAATGGCACATCCGTTGCTGATTTATCGCGCTTTGAGAGAGGTAATCATCAACCTGCGGGTGTGTATCGGGTGGATCTCTGGCGTAATGATGAGTTCATTGGTTCACAGGATATCGTATTTGAATCGACGACAGTAAATACAGGTGATAAATCAGGTGGGTTAATGCCTTGTTTTAACCAGGCACTCCTTGAACGAATTGGCCTTAATAGCAGTGCATTCCCCGAGTTAGCCCAGCAGCAAAATAATAAATGCATTAATTTACTGAAAGCTGTACCTGATGCCACAATTAACTTTGATTTTGCAGCGATGCGCCTGAACATCACTATTCCTCAGATAGCGTTGTTGAGTAGCGCTCACGGTTACATTCCGCCTGAAGAGTGGGATGAAGGTATTCCTGCTTTACTCCTGAATTATAATTTCACCGGTAACAGAGGTAATGGTAACGATAGCTATTTTTTTAGTGAACTCAGTGGGATTAATATTGGCCCGTGGCGTTTACGCAACAATGGTTCCTGGAACTATTTTCGCGGAAATGGATATCATTCAGAACAGTGGAATAATATTGGCACCTGGGTACAGCGCGCCATTATTCCGCTGAAAAGTGAACTGGTAATGGGAGACGGTAATACAGGGAGTGATATTTTCGATGGCGTCGGATTTCGAGGTGTACGGCTTTATTCTTCTGATAATATGTATCCAGATAGCCAGCAAGGGTTTGCCCCAACGGTACGTGGGATTGCCCGTACGGCGGCCCAGCTAACGATTCGGCAAAATGGTTTTATTATCTATCAAAGCTATGTTTCCCCCGGCGCTTTCGAAATTACAGATTTGCACCCGACATCTTCAAATGGCGATCTGGACGTCACCATCGACGAGCGCGATGGTAATCAGCAGAATTACACTATTCCGTATTCAACAGTGCCAATTTTACAACGCGAAGGGCGTTTCAAATTTGACCTGACGGCGGGCGATTTTCGTAGCGGTAATAGTCAGCAATCGTCGCCTTTCTTTTTTCAGGGCACGGCACTCGGCGGTTTACCCCAGGAATTTACTGCCTACGGCGGGACGCAATTATCTGCAAATTACACCGCCTTTTTGTTAGGGCTGGGGCGCAACCTCGGGAACTGGGGCGCAGTGTCGCTGGATGTAACGCATGCGCGCAGTCAGTTAGCCGACGACAGTCGTCATGAGGGGGATTCCATTCGCTTCCTCTATGCGAAATCAATGAACACTTTCGGCACCAATTTTCAGTTAATGGGTTACCGCTATTCGACACAAGGTTTTTATACCCTTGATGATGTTGCGTATCGTCGAATGGAGGGGTACGAATATGATTACGATTATGACGGTGAGCATCGCGATGAACCGATAATCGTGAATTACCACAATTTACGCTTTAGTCGTAAAGACCGTTTGCAGTTAAATATTTCACAATCACTTAATGACTTTGGCTCGCTTTATATTTCTGGTACCCATCAAAAATACTGGAATACTTCGGATTCAGATACCTGGTATCAGGTGGGGTATACCAGCAGCTGGGTTGGCATCAGTTATTCACTCTCATTTTCGTGGAATGAATCTGTAGGGATCCCCGATAACGAACGTATTGTCGGACTTAATGTTTCAGTGCCTTTCAATGTTCTGACCAAACGTCGCTACACCCGGGAAAATGCGCTCGATCGCGCTTATGCCTCCTTTAACGCCAACCGTAACAGCAACGGGCAAAATAGCTGGCTGGCAGGCGTTGGTGGGACCTTACTGGAAGGCCACAACCTGAGTTATCACGTAAGCCAGGGCGATACCTCGAATAATGGGTACACGGGCAGCGCCACGGCAAACTGGCAGGCCGCTTACGGTACGCTGGGGGTCGGGTATAACTACGACCGCGATCAACATGACGTTAACTGGCAGCTGTCTGGCGGTGTGGTCGGGCATGAAAATGGTATAACGCTGAGCCAGCCTTTAGGGGATACCAATGTTTTGATTAAAGCGCCTGGCGCAGGCGGTGTACGCATTGAAAATCAAACTGGAATTTTAACCGACTGGCGCGGCTATGCGGTGATGCCGTATGCCATGGTTTATCGGTATAACCGTATCGCGCTTGATACCAATACGATGGGGAATTCCATCGATGTTGAAAAAAATATTAGCAGCGTTGTGCCTACGCAAGGCGCGTTGGTTCGTGCCAATTTTGATACCCGCATAGGTGTGCGGGCGCTAATTACTGTTACCCAGGGCGGAAAACCGGTGCCGTTTGGATCACTGGTACGGGAAAACAGTACCGGAATAACCAGTATGGTGGGTGATGACGGGCAAGTTTATTTAAGTGGTGCGCCATTGTCTGGTGAATTACTGGTTCAGTGGGGAGACGGCGCGAACTCACGCTGCATTGCGCACTATGTATTGCCGAAGCAAAGCTTACAGCAAGCCGTCACTGTTATTTCGGCAGTTTGCACACATCCTGGCTCATAAAGGAAATTATCAATGAAGATAATCTGCAGGTCATTATTGGCGATGGCATGTTTGTGTCTAGCAAACATATCCTGGGCTACTGTTTGTGCAAATAGTACTGGCGTAGCAGAAGATGAACACTATGATCTCTCAAATGTCTTTAATAGCACCAATAACCAGCCAGGGCAGATTGTTGTTTTACCTGAAAAATCCGGCTGGGTAGGTGTGTCAGCAATTTGTCCACCCGGCACGCTGGTGAATTATACATACCGTAGTTATGTCACCAACTTTGTTGTTCAGGAAACTATCGATAATTATAAATATATGCAATTAAATGATTATCTATTAGGTGCGATGAGTCTGGTTGATAGCGTGATGGATATTCAATTTCCCCCGCAAAATTATATCCGTATGGGAACAGATCCTAACGTTTCGCAAAACCTTCCGTTCGGGGTGATGGATTCTCGTTTGATATTTCGTTTAAAGGTTATTCGTCCTTTTATTAACATGGTGGAGATCCCCAGACAGGTGATGTTTACCGTGTATGTGACATCAACGCCTTACGATCCGTTGGTTACACCTGTTTATACCATTAGTTTTGGTGGCCGGGTTGAAGTACCGCAAAACTGCGAATTAAATGCCGGGCAGATTGTTGAATTTGATTTTGGTGATATCGGCGCATCGTTATTTAGTGCGGCAGGGCCGGGTAATCGACCTGTTGGTGTCATGCCACAAACCAAGAGCATTGCGATCAAATGTACGAATGTTGCTGCGCAGGCTTATTTAACAATGCGTCTGGAAGCCAGTGCCGTTTCTGGTCAGGCGATGGTGTCGGACAATCAGGATTTAGGTTTTATTGTCGCCGATCAGAACGATACGCCGATCACGCCTAACGATCTCAATAGCGTTATTCCTTTCCGTCTGGATGCAGCTGCGGCAGCCAATGTCACACTTCGCGCCTGGCCTATCAGTATTACCGGTCAAAAACCGACCGAAGGGCCGTTTAGCGCGCTGGGGTATTTACGCGTCGATTATCAATGAGGTACGGAGAATGAGAAGAGAACTCTTTAGCTGTTTCTGCGGGCTACTGTGGAGTTCCAGTGGATGGGCAGCTGACCCTTTAGGAACGATTAATATCAATTTGCACGGTAACGTTGTTGATTTCTCCTGTACCGTAAATACAGCGGATGTTGATAAGACGGTAGATTTAGGCAGATGGCCTACGACACAACTACTGACCGCTGGCGATACCACGGCACTCGTCCCTTTTAGCCTGCGGCTGGAGGGATGTCCTCCGGGTTCAGTCGCGATTTTATTTACGGGAACGCCGGCATCCGATACCAACCTGCTGGCCCTGGACGATCCCGCAATGGCACAAACCGTCGCTATCGAATTACGCAAGAGCGATCGCTCCCGGCTTGCGCTGGGCGAGGCGAGCCCGACTGAGGAGGTAGATGCAAATGGCAATGTAACGCTAAACTTTTTTGCCAATTATCGAGCGTTAGCCAGCGGTGTCCAACCAGGTGTGGCGAAAGCGGATGCGATATTTATGATCAATTATAATTAATATTATATTAATTCATATAATTTGGCGTAGTCGATAAGTTCTACAATTGAATGCAAACCGAGTTTGCCATAAATATTAGATTTATGCGCACTAATTGTTTTATTGCTAAGTAATAGTTTGTCGGCAATTTCTTTATTAGATAATCCGCTAACCAGATAGCGTAATATAGTCACTTCACGATTAGATAGCACAGTAGCTGTTGAATTATTGGTGCTGCATTTATTACTTTTTATATAGTTGAGCGTTTCACTGGGAAAAAAAGTGTATCCGGAGAGAATCATCTGAACGGCATGAAAAATATCATTCTGATCATTGCATTTACTGACAAAACCGTTAGCACCCGCTTGTATCGCTCTGCCCGCATAAAAGCATTCTGATTTTGATGATAAAAATAATACCTTCACCGTACTCTGGATTTGTTTGATTCTTTTCAGGAAGGTAAAACCGTCTGTACCGGGCAAGTCTATATCCATAATGATTAAATCAACAGGACGGGTTCGGAGATAATCGATGGTTATGCGGTAATCATCCGTTTTCAGGACAATCTGCAATTCACTGTTTTTTTGCAACAGAACTTCAATGGACATTCTGATGATAGGATGGGCATCCATAATGATCACCGACGTTGGTCTCATAGTTATCAGTCTCATAGGATCGGACAATTTTCCGTTAGGGCGGGAAATTGTACTTTGATACATGAAAATACGGGTTTTCTTGATTCAGACGCGCAGCGGTGTACGTTTGTTTGCCGCTATAGCGAAATAAATCAGAAAATCAGACGCGGTCGTTCACTTGTTCAGCAACCAGATCAAAAGCCATTGACTCAGCAAGGGTTGACCGTATAATTCACGCGATTACACCGCATTGCGGTATCAACGCGCCCTTAGCTCAGTTGGATAGAGCAACGACCTTCTAAGTCGTGGGCCGCAGGTTCGAATCCTGCAGGGCGCGCCATTTCTTCTTCATTTATGCCAGTCTTATCTGTTTCCGCTTTGCCCTTCACCACATCACTTTTTGTCGCTGTTTGGCGAGATAATTCAACGGTGTCAGGCCGTAAAACGCCTTAAAAACAGAGATAAAGTACGACGTGCTGCTATAGCCACATAATTGCGCTACCTGAGTGATATTTTTGTTATCCATCAATAACATCTGTACGGCGTAACGCATACGACACTCTGTGACAATCTGGCTATAGCTGGTATTTTCGTTTTTTAATTTCTTTTTGAGCAGGCTGGGGCTTAAATATAGCGAACTGGCGACAATTCGCAGATTCCAGTAATGCTGAATATCGCTTTGAATAATGCGGCAGACGCTGTCGCGGACGCTGCTGCGTAAGATATACATCAGTAGGGCAATAAACCGCGATTGCTCAAGAAAGTTAGACAATACGGTAAAAAGCAATGCGCGCGTCAACTCCGCTTCGCAGGGTTTGCTGGGTTGCTGCTTGCTGTGGTTGGCGGCTAGCCGGAACACTTCCGGTGTACGGCTATGACAAGCAATAACCGGGGTTGCCAGCCGCGACCAGGGCTTTACACAGGTTAAGTTCTTATTTAAAAACAACAGATAATCGTTGATGATGTTACGGTTGATGTGGGTGATTAATACGTGATTTAACGTTGAGAGTTCAATGACGTTATTGTTGCACGCGAAGGCGGCCAGGTAGTTTTTCGGAAGGGTAAACGTTGCATGGTTATTGACGCTTACCTCTACCTCTTTTTCGGTCAGGATCACCACGCAAGGTTCACTGCTGCTCAATTGCATTTCGCACTCCTCAGATATCAGAAACTCCGCTCAAAGGATCTATGCTTCCTGCATGAGTGATCGGCCCGTTCGCCGATAACGATCTTCTTTCTTTAGCACGCTTTTTAGCAATTAATCTTGATGGAATTCTGACGAGAGCGAAAGAGGTAAGCCAGGTCGTACCCGACTTACCTGGAGGAGATTTAATACTCGAGAATGCCGTGCGCGACGGGCAAATAGCGCAGAGAGAAATAGAGCGTGTCTTTACCACAAGAGGAACGTTTCGCTAACAGCGAGGCGATCTCTGCATCCGGTTTCGGTTTCGCTGTAAAGGTTTTGCCTTTGCCGGCGACAAACAGTTCATAAACAATGCCGCTGGCAGGGGCGGAACTTTGGCAATCGGCGCTGGCCTGTAGATAACGTTCACGCTGTTCAGCGGTAAGTTTATCAACGCCGCTGCCATCCTGAACCCAGACATTAACGCCGGTTGCTTTAACGTGTTCCAGCAGTTGGCGATAGCCATCGGGCGACATATTTCCGGCGAAAAAACTACTGATATAAACCGGTTTTGCTGAAACATCGCTAATCAACCGCTGCGCGTTGTTTAACCATGTCAGCAAAGGCTGACGGGCGGCTTCGCTGCGCCAGTTCAGGTCGTCAATTTCCGCGCTGATGTACCAGCCATCCGGCATTACGCCAGGTGCGGCGCTCCATAATCTGGCTTGCTGGAGATCGGCAGCCAGCAGGCGATTAAGATAGCTTTCCAGCGCCGCGGATGACTGTTTCTGGTGCATAAAAAATTCCGGATCGGCGTTCAGCCCGACAATCAGCTTCAGGCCAGCCTGTTGCGCAGCTGCGGCACGCTTAAACAATAACGCGCGCTGTTCTGGCTGGGTGAATGCATCGCCGTAACGGGTCCATTGCAAAACCAGGGTATCGAAGCCTTGCAAACGTAACTGACTCATCAGCCCCTGCCACTGGGTATCGGTAACCTGACTATCACGGTTTTGTGGTTGCCAGATAATACCTTTCATCGCAAAGGAAAAAGGGCTGACCAAAAGCAGTGTCAGCAATACGAAAATGAACTTACGCATTTACCAGTGCACTCCAATGGTGAGAAACGCGTTGTTGCGCTCTCCGTTACGTTGATTAATCGCCTTAAAGGTATGTTGATACTCGACGCCGAGACTGACTTTGTGCGGCCAGGCGTCGTAGTGCGTCTCGCCGGTCCAGATATTCCAGCGGACCCCGACACCGCCAAGCTGCGCGCCCTGAGTGCCTTTATCCCGATAGCCGTTGTCCTGAACGTGAGCGTAAGGCTCAATAGTCTGTCCGTTCGCCACCTTCTGATGCCAGCTTACGCGATAATCTGCCGTCCACGCCTGAATATCCTGGCGGACATATTGCGCCGCATCGAGGTACAGGTTTTGGGCAAACCAGCCTGAACCGTTCGGGTGCCATTCGTCGCTGTATTTGCCGCCATTAAAGAATGAGGGCTGGCGCGCAGCATGGTATCGGATGCGCCATTTTGCCCGTTCAGCGGCAACTGCTGTTCGACGGCGAGGAAAAAGATCTGATCGCGCAGCGGCTTCCAGCGCAGACCGGTGCCGGACATCGGATTTTTCACCGGCATCATCACCCCGTTTTCTCCGGTATCGGCAAATACACGGCTGTAAACCGAGAGCAGGTCGCCTTCCAGCAGCATATTGCGTCCGATGCGGTACTCGGCTTCCAGTTGCCCGTAGCTACGATAGCTTTTCCCTGGCGCTGCGCCGCCGACATTATTGTTAGCGGTACTCATTGCGCCGGAACGCAAGCCGATAGAAGAATCGAAACTGAACGTCCAGCTACGACCGACCTCCTCATGCAGACGGCGGAAATTGAAGCGTTGCTGATTTTGCTCTGGGGTCAGTGGGGTTATCAGAGCCTGATTATCAATGTCATCAATCACCAGCCGGGCGTAGTGCTGCGTCGCAGGCATATCATCCAGACGCTGGTTCACGTAGGCCAGTTGTCGGATAAGTGCCGGATCGTCCGGTAGCCCTTTATGCGCCTGTTCGAGCATTTCCCGCGACTGTGCGATATCACCGCTATCCCACAAGGCGTAACCAAGCGCTGCCTGGGTGTTGCTATTATTCGGTTCCAGTTCCAGAGCGGCGCGCAAATCACTCACCGCCGCCGGGACATTATGACGTTGGCGATAAATTGTCGCCCGCGCAACGTAAGCGTTGGCAGAAGGCGCAATATTGATTGAGCGCGTGAGATCGTTCAGTGCGAGTTCCGGCTGACCAGGAATGTAACGTTGCGCATGCAGCCACCAGTAGAGGGCATTGTTTCCCAGCCCACGTTGTTCTGCCTGTTGAAGCCAGCGATCGCGAGCCGCACCATTTCCTGCCGCCTGGGCGGTATTGGCAGCAGCAAGCAGATCCTCATTGCTCATGTCGTGAAGACTGATTTTCTGCCAGGCCGCCAGTGCGGTGGCGTAATCCTCAACCTGATACGCCTGATAGGCTACCGCACGATGTTGCCAGGCGTTCGGTTGCCGTTGTTCGGCCTGAAGCCATGCATACAACGCCACACCGGGTAGCGTGTCCCGATAACACTTTGCCAGACGGTTCCAGGCGGCGGCATCGTAGGAAGGCGACATATCGCCCAGCAAGCGAACGATTGCTGGGCAATTATCTGCAATACCCGGCAACTGACTTTGCCACTGACGTTGCTCCGCCAGCGGTAAGGGTTTCGATAAAATCGCCACCTTCGCCGGAGTTGCCAGGTAAGGATGACTTTCCAGCAGAGACGCTAGTCGCGTCATTAAAGTCTGGCTGACGCGCGCATCGCCCTGGAAGGGATAGCGTTGCAGCAACAAATCGGCAGCTTCGCGTGACTGCTCGTTCTGCATCAGTTGCCAGGTCAGTTGATCCAGGCGGGTAAGATTTGTCGGTTCTTGCTGATACAGCAATCGTGCCAGACGCAGAGCTTCAGCCTTGTTATGGGTCGCTACGCTAACGGTATAACGCTCCTCAAGCATTTCATTGGCGGGGAGGGTGGCGAGCAGTTTTTGCGCTGCGTCGTACTGACCTTCTTTTAACAGCACCGGTAGCGTCGCGCCAACAACATACTGGCGGTTATCGGCAAACTGTACCGTATAATTCGCCAACGCCTGAACGGGGTTGGCGCTGTATTTAGATAACAGATAGAGCCAACTTTTCTCTTGTGCGTCCGTGGTAAACAGCGGCTTATTTTCAATGAGATAATGCTGGAGGCGTGCTTTCTCGCCACGATAAGCCAGCGCGGTCGCGTAAGTAATATATGACTGTGGATCGGTGAAGATCCCCTGTGATTGCAGCGCCAGGATCCGATCATCCAGCTGCCCGGCAAGAAGCACGTCAAACCACTGACGGCGTTCTGCCGCGCTTAATGTGTTCTGCTGGCGTGCTTCATTGTATAGCGTATCTGCCTGGGACCATTGTTTCAGGTAGATTGCGCGTTGCAGCAGATCGGTTCGCAGCGTTTTTCCTTCCGGCGATGCAGCAAACGTCGCATCGTTCAGTTGCGCTCTGGCGACAGGTAATTGTGCCAGCCGCAGGGCATTCTGCCCGACTTCACTGCGACAACGCAGGGTCGGCGCAGCGTCGCACGCTTTTTGCTGGGCAAGCAGTTCTTCAACAGTCGTAACGCTTTTCACTTCAACTGGAATAGCCGCCAGACTGCGCTCAAGTCGGGCATCTCCTGGGTGACGTTTCAGTTGATCCTCAAGCAACAGCCGCGCCCGGTCATCATGACCAAAATGGCGATAGGCTTCCGCAAGGTATAAAGTCAGCGGAATATTATCCGGCACCTGCTGGTGTATATATTCAAATTCGCGGATGGCGGTTGCTTCGTCGTTATTTTTCTGTGCCTTCAGCGCCTTATCGAGACGGGGATAAATAACAAAATGGCGATAATCGCTCAGCCCCAGCTCTTCTGCGCTGGTGCCGATATTGTCTGCGAGTGCGCTGGTACTCAATAAAGACGTCAGCAGTAAACCAGACCATCCGATGACGCGATTAAGGTTATTCTCCTTCATTTTCGGACTCCAGTTGCGCAACCTGTTCTGTGTTTAAACCTGCTTTGAGTAATAGTGATTGCATCGAAACTTGTAATTCGCGTTGAATTGTCAGGACGCGATCCAACGTTTCCTGGCTGATAACGCCTTCGGTGACCAAAAACTTGCCGAGCGGCAGAGAACTGCGTTCATGGCGCAATAACAACACGTTAATTGCTGAACGATTAATATGACCGAGCGTGGTCAGTATTTCGGCGAACAGGAACTGATGCGGCACATATTGCCGCCAGATTTCACCGGCCTGCTGTTCCGTGAGCCACTGATGCTGAACCGCATTGTACAACATTGCCCGCGGATCGTGACCGCGTCGGCGTGCATACCAGTGACGTAACCCCGTGACAATTTGTCCCCGCAGAACAATGACGTAACGCACTTTGCGTCCGACTTTACGCGTCAGGGCTGCCAGCGAAACCGGGTCAATACCATCTTCACTGCCGACAATTAACTCATCATTTTCCAGACGCAGCGGCAGTACTGCATAATGCAGCGCCACGGAGGCCGGCATCGCGGCAATCAGCGAAGAAGGGATCTGCCAGGCATCGATAGATTCCCACGCCACGCCGTTTTGCTCTGCCAGCGCCTGTGCCAGTTGCTCGGCGCTAATCAGCCCCTGCATCAGCATTGAACCGCCCAGACGTAGACCTTCGACGCGATTACGCAGTGCTGTATCGAGTTGTTCTTCAGTGATGACCTGATTTTCCAACAGAATTTGACCTAACGGGCGCAACGAGCGGGTATCGCCAGTGACGCTGGGGAAGTCATGCGTTGTTTTATCCCACGCGACACGACGTGGATCGCCGTGTTGAAGTACCTGTTTTAACGCGCGCCAGTTGGCCATGAAGTTAATCAGGTTGCCCCAGAAAAGACGCAGGACAGATAGCAGCCCCTGCGTCAGACCGTAGTAGCCAGTGACAAAAATCACCCGCTGCACGATGCGGTTAACCATCAGGCCAAAGTTTAGCCACAGCAGGGTCATTAACCATGCGCTGCCGCTAAAAATAGAAAGGAAATGCCAGGCATCGGGCCAGAAACTTTCATACGCCAGCAACAGCAAAAGCTGGATCATCACCAGCATCGCGAGGAAGCTGACAAAGTTACTGATTGCCCCTTTGCGGTCGCGCCAGAGAAAGTAGTTCAGCGTCAGGCTGGAGGTCCATTTATGGGTTTTAAAGCCCTGGAAAACAATGCCGATGATCCAGCGAGATTTTTGTCGAACCGCCGTCGAAAAGGTATCGGGGAAATATTCGCGCACGCAGATCATGTTTGACGTCCGCGCGTGCTGTAAAAATTTACGCTGCTCGCGTTCTTTGGCTTCGTCCACCACCGGAAAACGGACAAAAATTTCCGTCATACCTTTTTCTTTCAGGCGGAAGCCAATGTCGTAATCTTCAGTCAGACTCTGCACGTCGAAAGCGATACCGTCACCGTCAGCTAACAGTGCGGTCACGGCGCGGCGGCTGAAACAAGTACCGACGCCTGCGCTGGGCACCTGTCCGGCGAGGGCTTCACGTACCGGAACATCTTTGCCATGCAGTTCTGAAAACTCATCAATGTAAGTCATGCTGGTGAAGTGCGTCCATTCGCGTTCGAATGGGTATACCGGGATCTGAATCAGATCTTTACGCTCGACCAGATAGTTGAACAGACGCAATTCCATCGGTGAAATTACGTCTTCGGCGTCATGCAGAATAAAACCAGCAAAAGCGAAATTGGCGCTACGCTCAAACTGTGTGATGGCGTCCAGCACGTTGTTCAGGCAGTCGGCTTTGCTGGTGGGGCCAGGACGCGCGCAGACTACCTTATGCACGTTTGGGAAGCGAGCGCACACTTCGTCAACATCACGCTGAGTATCGGGGTCGTTGGGGTAGGTGCCAACAAAGATATGATAGTTTTCATAGTCGAGCGTGGTCGCCGCCAGCTCGGCCATATTGCCGATGACGCCCGTTTCATTCCACGCCGGAACCATAATCGCTAACGGTTTTTCATCTGGTTTATACAGTTCGCGGTAACTCATTCGCGGGTAGCGGCGATAAACACTCAACTTGCGTTTAATGCGGCGTACCCAGTAGACGACATCAATAAAAAAATCGTCCAGCCCGCTGATGAACATGATGACCGCTAACGTTATCGCGATTACTTTTAAGCCATATAGCCAGGTTGCAAAAACATCAAGAAGCCAGTCCACACAAAAACCTTACATTAACGCTGGTTATGTTTAGGGTGGCGTATATTAAAGTTTTTTATGAATTGTGACAGCTTTTTATCATTAATAGGTAGGATTATTGCGGCACGTTATTTTTACACTGGTTATAAAAGTTGCCGATTGTGTAGAATGTAGACAAAAGCGCGGAGGTGAAGGTCATGGTGAGGAGGATAGGCGGCAACCGATCAGGTCATCATGTTGTGGAAGTGCCTGGAGGAGGTGAGCAGGGGAGAACATTTTCCCCGTGCTGAACAAAAAGACGGCGTTGCTGTGGGTACAGGAAGGCTAACTTCATTTCTCTTTAGATTAATTAAGTTTAATATTCAACCGGGAAATAATGAACGTTAAAATAACAAATGCTTTATAAATAAGCAACTTTGCTTGTGTTTTTGTCATGATGGTGATCTTTTATGCAAGGGGGAATTATTGGAATTCAAATGTTTTATATTCCTCTGTAATCATCTTTAAACTTAACATAGCCATGTCTCGGGTATCTTCATCATCAGATTGTAGAGAAATATTTAATCCTTTAATTAAGGTGTTATCGGGAAAAGCCATTGCTAATAATGTACACCAATATCGGACACTTTTTATTGTCAGAGGATTTTCCAGTATGTTGGCTATATTTGAAGCTACAATGTTTTTATCACACTTGTACAAAAAATCTTCGACCAACTGATATACTCCTAAGCCATCACCTTCCCCAAAGGATTGTAAAAATAACGGTATGGCCTCTTCAGCAGGATTTGCACAAAAATAAAGTCTTACGTCGTCATATTTATCGATAAGTTCCTGAGTGATGTCATAATCATTAGGCATAGGTTGATTTAGAGCAAGGAATGCTAATGCTTCTTTTTTAGTCATATTCATCGTGGTTAATATAGTTTGCTGAAAGAATTAAGGTGAAAATGGTTCATAGACAGAATTGAATAGGAAGTCTTGTTTCCATATAACTTTATCATAAAAAAGAGATTTGGCTTGATGCGTATAGAAAATATGAGGGTAAATAGTTTTCCCACCATAAATTATATTCCTTCCCGTTACACCGGAGAATTCATTGGTTTTAATCTGTCGTTTAAGCCAGTTAATGGCTTTGCATAAACATATTAATTTATCCTCAGAATCAGTAGTGTTAATTTCAGTAAGTTGTAACATCTTTACCCCGGTATGCTCAACTAAATGCCCCGGTTTTATTTCAATCCAACCACAACAACGATCAATGCTACTAAACTTTATTTTTCTATTATTAGATTTAATGCTGGGCATAAGATAAATTCGATATGCTACAACAGGGATTTTTTTCTGTTAAAATATTTAGTTGTTGAGAGTATTCATCTTGTAGCGCAAACCAAATCGAATGTAATTGATACTTTGAGGCTATAATAGCGAGCCAATCAGACAGCTCTTCATTCGTGCAAAAAACATTTATCCTTGCAGTTGCCATTCGTAATCCTTTGTATATGAGAATTTTATCCGTATCTTATGTCTTAATCCTGCCCTAATACTTTATTATTCATAAAATTAATTTCGCTGCATTCCACGACAATCGCCAGCGTGAGGGGAAATTACTTGATTATAAATTATTACTTATAATTTCTCCATTTCCTGCCAACTCTAAAAAAACATCGAATGAAATTGCTATTTGTTTTACTTCAGCTATATCCAGGTCACCAAAATTTACGGAAGATATTCTGGTGTGTTCTGGATTACGATAATCCAGTAAAAAACATATCGGCCCACCATCAGAACCAAAAGCCATGAACTGTTCACCTAGATAATGATTGATTAAATAACCATCATTTAATTCCTTGATTTCGTCTAATGGCCACAAGGAAATGTAAATATTGTGAAATTTACCTGCTCCACCGTTAGACCACAGAAAAAACTCTTTCATATCTTCTGGAAAACGATGCGTGAAATTGGACTCTAACAACATCATATCTTTTTCTGACAAAGAATCATATTTTGTCCAAAATGGTTTTATCTGTTCTATGATTTTTTCCACTTTATAGTACTCATGATTCGTTAAAATATTAACAGGATTTTCACCCATACGATTAATATACGATATTTTAATCTCAAGAATATATTGGGATGGTGAAGTTATCTGGGGTATACATTCACACTATATATATTATCCGAAGGCAGTTGCGCTACCGCCATACCCTGATAAAACTCACCATCTGCACGAAACGGATTTTACGCTTTTTCTCGTGACGAAATAGCTAATTCTCAATTCAATTAACATCCACTGTATTATCTGACCAATCACTCCCTCTCCGGTAGCCCGATAACAAACCTTGTCCCCCGCGCATCTGACGTTACCGCAACCGTGCCTTTATGCGCGACAACAATCGATTTCACTATCGCCAGCCCAATGCCGCTACCTTCACCTTTTCGCTGGCGGGAAGGATCAACGCGGTAGAAACGGTCAAACAAACGCGGTAAGTGCTCGGGCGCAATGGGCGTACCGGGGTTTTCGACGGTAACTTGCACCTGGTGATCGACCGTCTGGCAGCGCACTACAATTGCCTCTCCGGGCGGCGTATAACGCAGGGCGTTAGAAAGCAGGTTGCTTAGCGCCCGGCGCAGCATCAGCGGATCGCCCGCAACCTGACATTTGTCGCCAACAAACCGTAGTGCTACGCCGCGATCTTCCGCTAACGCCTCGAAAAAATCGAACACTTTGCCAACTTCATCCGCCAGGTTGAGCATTTTCTTTTCGGGGATTAACTGGTTGTTATCGGCCTGAGCGAGAAACAGCATATCGCTGACCATTTTCGCCATTCGCGTCAGCTCTTCGAGATTAGAGTAGAGCACATCTTCCAGCTCCTTCTGGCTGCGCGACTGGCTGAGGGCGATTTCCGTTTGCGTTATGAGATTCGTAATCGGCGTGCGAATTTCGTGGGCGATATCCGCTGAGAAATTGGACTGGCGGGTAAAGACATCCTCGATACGCTCGATCATATGGTTGAACGACAGCACCAGTTGTTCCAGTTCAATGGGCACGGTCTGTGGATCGAGGCGAACGTCGAGATCTTTCGAGGTAATGTTCTGGATTTGACGGCTGACGCTGCGAATTGGCGCGTGGCCTTTATGTACCGCCAACAGCACGATAAAGACGATCAGGATGCTGATGATCGATGCTGTCATAATAAGTTTATTCATCAAATCATTAATGTAATGAAGATGAAAATCGATAGACAGCGCGATGTAGAGCGTATAAATCGGTTTGCCGTCCACCAACGGGCCAACCGGCAAGTTAATCATCCGCCAGTTGCTGTGTTCCATATGCCCGTGACCGTGGCCTGGCATCATCATTGTCGGGCCGGAAAGGAGATACACCTCGCCGCCCCGAGCGTCTTTATCGGGTATGGCATCACGTGCAAACTCGCGGATATCCGGCGCACCGGGAGAGTGATACACCGTTTTACCGTGGCTATCTGCCAGGGAAATCAACACGTTGGAATAACCACTGACGATATCTTCCAGCGTCATTAAGCGTCGGGCTTGTGTCTCTTCGGGATGATTAAGAACGCGCTTGAATGTGGCGCTAATCTCTTTTAAATCATTAATATCCTGCTCGGCAAAATGCACTTTTACCGAGTGGATCATGATCCAGGCAAAGACGAAAAACGCTGCAATGGTGGCAAGGCTGATAAAAAAGGTCAGGCGGGTTGCCAGCGAAAACGGGCGCTGAAACGGCTTACTGGCCATCCGGCACCTCAAGCATATAGCCTACGCCGCGCACGGTCTGAATTAGCTTTGGCTCAAAGTCGTTGTCGATTTTGCCGCGCAGCCGCTTCACCGCCACATCAATGGCGTTAGTGTCGCTGTCGAAATTCATGTCCCACACCTGCGAGGCGATAAGCGAGCGGGGCAGCACTTCGCCCTGATGGCGAAGGAAAAATTCCAGCAGGGTAAATTCTTTAGTGGTCAGAGTGATGCGCGTGCCGCTGCGGGTGACTTTGCGGCTGACGAGATCGACCATCAGATCGGCAACCTGAAACTGACTTTCGATAATTACCGCCGCTCCGCGCCGCAGTAGAGTGCGCACCCGTGCCAGCAGTTCAGCAAAAGCGAACGGCTTCACCAGATAGTCATCCGCTCCCAGCTCCAGCCCCTTGACGCGATGTTCAATGGTGCCAAGCGCGGTAAGCAACAGAATCGGCATCCCTTTATTGGCGGAACGCAACATGCGCACGATATCCCAGCCGTTCACGTCCGGCAGCATAATATCGAGGATTATCAGGTCGTAATCTCCGGTCATCGCCAGATGGTAGCCATTCAGCCCGTTGTCGGCCAAATCAACCACAAAACCGGCCTCGGTTAACCCTTTGGTTAAGTATTCGCCGGTTTTCTTTTCATCTTCGACAATCAACAGTTTCATATTTCCTCCGCATGTTGCCCGGGCAATTCTAGAGTAGCGGGATCAGATGGCAATCGCTTATTGGCAAAATGACAATTTTGTCATTTTCCTGTCACCGGAAAATCAGAGCCTGGCGTGTAAAGTTGGCGGCATAAAATCACCAGAAATTATGTGCCTATGTCTCCTTGTAAACTTCTGCCATTTTGTGTGGCCCTTGCGCTAACCGGTTGTTCACTGGCACCGGAATATCAGCGTCCGGCAATGCCCGTGCCGCAGCAGTTCTCACTCAGCCAGAACGGCCTGGTTAACGCGGTAGATAACTACCAGAACGCGGGCTGGCGCACCTTTTTTGTTGATAATCAGGTGAAGACGCTGATTAGCGAGGCGCTGGTGAATAATCGGGATTTGCGCATGGCGACGCTGAAAGTGCAGGAGGCACGGGCGCAATATCGTCTGACCGATGCCGACCGCTACCCGCAGCTCAATGGCGAGGGTAGCGGCAGCTGGAGCGGCAATCTTAAAGGCGATTCAGCCACGACGCGGGAGTTCTCGACTGGCCTTAACGCCAGCTTTGATCTCGATTTTTTCGGTCGCTTAAAGAACATGAGCGAAGCCGAGCGACAAAATTATTTAGCCACTGAGGAAGCTCAGCGCGCGGTGCATATTCTGCTGGTTTCTAATGTCGCGCAAAGCTATTTCAATCAGCAACTGGCTTATGCGCAATTACAAATAGCCGAAGAAACGCTGCGTAATTATCAGCAGTCATATGCGTTTGTTGAAAAACAACTGTTGACCGGTAGCAGCAATGTTCTGGCGCTGGAACAGGCTCGCGGGGTGATAGAAAGTACCCGCAGTGATATCGCTAAACGTCAGGGGGAACTGGCGCAGGCGAATAATGCATTGCAACTGTTATTGGGAAACTACGGCAAGCTGCCGCAAGCGCAGACAGTAAACAGCGACAGCCTGCAAAGCGTTAAATTACCGGCGGGCTTGTCGTCGCAAATCTTGTTGCAGCGCCCGGATATTATGGAAGCTGAACACGCGTTAATGGCGGCTAATGCCAATATTGGTGCTGCGCGTGCGGCATTTTTCCCGTCTATAAGCCTGACCAGTGGAATATCAACCGCCAGCAGCGATCTGTCATCATTATTTAACGCCAGCAGCGGGATGTGGAATTTTATTCCCAAAATTGAGATCCCCATTTTTAATGCCGGACGCAACCAGGCCAATCTGGATATCGCCGAAATTCGCCAGCAGCAGTCGGTGGTGAATTATGAACAGAAAATTCAGAACGCCTTTAAAGAAGTGGCAGATGCGCTGGCATTACGTCAAAGCCTGAACGATCAAATCAGCGCCCAGCAGCGTTATCTGGCGTCGCTGCAAATTACGTTGCAACGGGCGCGGGCATTATATCAGCACGGCGCGGTAAGTTATCTGGAAGTGCTGGATGCCGAGCGTTCCTTATTTGCAACCCGACAAACTTTACTCGACCTGAATTATGCCCGTCAGGTTAACGAAATTTCTTTATATACCGCCTTAGGGGGCGGTTGGCAGCAATAATTTTTAACTTCAGGAGAGAATAAATGAAAAAAGCACTGCAAGTCGCAATGTTCAGTCTGTTTACTGTTATTGGCTTTAATGCCCAGGCTAACGAACATCATCATGAAACCATGAGCGAGGCACAACCACAGGTCATTAGCGCCACCGGTGTGGTAAAAACTATTGATCTGGAAAGCAAAAAAATCACCATCCACCACGATCCGATTGCCGCCGTGAACTGGCCGGAGATGACCATGCGCTTTACCATCACCCCGCAGACGAAAATGAGTGAAATTAAAACTGGCGACAAAGTAGCGTTTAATTTTGTCCAGCAGGGCAACCTTTCTTTATTACAGGATATTAAAGTCAGCCAGTAACCCAGGTTTAATGAGATGAAAAAAATCGCGCTTATTATCGGCAGCATGATCGCGGGCGGTATTATTTCTGCGGCAGGTTTTACCTGGTTTGCAAAGGCTGAACCGCCCGCAGAAAAAACGCCGACCGCAGAACGTAAAATATTATTCTGGTACGACCCGATGTATCCCAATACGCGGTTCGATAAACCAGGTAAATCGCCGTTTATGGATATGGATCTGGTGCCGAAATATGCCGATGAAGAGAGTTCTGCGTCTGGTGTGCGCATTGACCCGACCCAGACGCAAAATCTGGGGGTGAAAACGGCGACCGTCACGCGCGGGCCGCTGACTTTTGCCCAGAGTTTCCCGGCGAATGTCAGTTACAACGAGTATCAGTTTGCCATTGTGCAGGCCCGCGCCGCTGGGTTTATCGACAAGGTGTATCCGCTCACCGTGGGCGATAAAGTGCAAAAGGGCACACCGCTTCTCGACCTGACCATTCCCGACTGGGTGGAAGCGCAGAGTGAGTATTTACTGCTGCGTGAAACCGGCGGGACGGCGACCCAGACCGACGGTATTCTTGAACGCCTGCGGCTGGCGGGAATGCCGGAGGCCGATATTCGCCGCCTGATCGCCACGCAAAAAATCCAGACTCGCTTTACGCTCAAAGCGCCCATTGATGGCGTGATCACCGCGTTTGATCTGCGCGCGGGAATGAATATCGCCAAAGATAACGTGGTCGCGAAAATTCAGGGTATGGACCCGGTGTGGGTCACTGCTGCGATCCCGGAGTCCATCGCCTGGCTGGTGAAAGATGCCTCGCAGTTTACGCTCACCGTTCCGGCGCGACCGGATAAAACGCTCAGCATCCGCAAATGGACCCTTCTACCCGGCGTGGATGCCGCGACCCGCACGCTGCAACTGCGTCTGGAAGTCGACAACGCCGACGAGGCGCTAAAACCGGGAATGAACGCCTGGTTGCAACTCAACACCGCCAGCGAACCGATGCTGCTCATTCCGTCACAGGCACTGATTGATACTGGTAACGAACAGCGGGTGATTACCGTTGATGCCGACGGGCGCTTTGTACCGAAACGCGTTGCTGTTTTCCAGGCGTCGCAAGGCGTCACCGCGCTACGTTCTGGTCTGGCGGAAGGTGAAAAGGTGGTTTCCAGCGGCCTGTTCCTGATTGATTCTGAAGCCAATATTTCTGGCGCACTGGAGCGGATGCGCTCTGAAAGTGCTACCCATGCGCATTGAGGGAATAACCAATGATTGAATGGATTATTCGTCGCTCGGTGGCGAACCGTTTTCTGGTGCTGATGGGCGCGTTGTTTCTGAGTATCTGGGGCACCTGGACTATCATTAACACGCCAGTGGATGCGCTGCCGGATCTCTCCGATGTGCAGGTGATTATTAAAACCAGCTATCCCGGTCAGGCACCGCAAATCGTTGAAAATCAGGTGACTTATCCGCTAACCACCACCATGTTGTCAGTACCTGGCGCGAAGACTGTGCGCGGTTTCTCGCAGTTTGGCGACTCTTATGTATATGTCATTTTCGAAGATGGCACTGATCCGTACTGGGCGCGCTCGCGGGTGCTGGAGTACCTCAACCAGGTACAGGGTAAGCTGCCTGCGGGAGTCAGCGCCGAGTTGGGACCAGATGCCACGGGTGTTGGCTGGATCTATGAATATGCACTGGTGGATCGCAGCGGTAAGCACGATCTGGCCGATTTACGCTCATTGCAGGACTGGTTTCTCAAATATGAGTTAAAAACTATCCCTGACGTTGCGGAAGTGGCGTCGGTAGGTGGTGTGGTGAAAGAGTATCAGGTGGTTATCGATCCCCAGCGCCTGGCGCAATATGGCATCAGTCTCGCCGAAGTAAAAAGCGCGCTGGATGCTTCAAACCAGGAAGCGGGCGGTTCGTCGATCGAACTGGCGGAAGCGGAATATATGGTGCGCGCCAGCGGCTATCTGCAAACGCTCGACGACTTTAATCACATCGTTTTAAAAGCCAGTGAAAATGGCGTGCCCGTCTATCTGCGTGATGTTGCGAAGGTCCAGGTTGGCCCGGAAATGCGCCGGGGCATTGCCGAACTGAATGGCGAAGGAGAAGTGGCGGGTGGGGTGGTGATCCTGCGTTCCGGCAAAAACGCCCGTGAAGTGATCGCTGCCGTGAAGGACAAACTGGAAACGCTGAAAAGCAGTCTGCCGGAAGGCGTGGAGATAGTTACAACATACGATCGCAGCCAGCTCATTGACCGCGCCATCGACAACCTCAGCGGCAAGTTGCTGGAAGAGTTTATTGTAGTGGCGGTAGTCTGTGCGCTGTTTCTCTGGCATGTGCGCTCGGCGCTGGTGGCGATTATTTCGTTGCCGCTGGGGTTGTGTATTGCTTTTATTATCATGCACTTCCAGGGGCTGAATGCCAATATTATGTCGCTGGGCGGTATTGCGATTGCCGTCGGGGCGATGGTCGATGCCGCTATCGTCATGATCGAGAATGCGCATAAACGGCTGGAAGAGTGGCAGCACCAGCATCCTGACGCCACGCTGGATAATAAAACGCGCTGGCAGGTGATCACCGATGCATCTGTTGAAGTGGGGCCAGCGCTGTTTATCAGTCTGCTGATTATCACGCTGTCGTTTATCCCGATCTTCACCCTGGAAGGGCAGGAAGGGCGTCTGTTTGGCCCGCTGGCGTTCACCAAAACGTATGCGATGGCGGGCGCGGCGCTGCTGGCGATCGTAGTGATCCCCATCCTGATGGGCTACTGGATCCGTGGAAAAATTCCACCGGAAAGCAGTAACCCGCTCAATCGCTTTTTGATTCGTGTTTATCATCCGCTATTGCTGAAAGTACTGCACTGGCCGAAAACCACGCTGTTGGTGGCAGCGCTTTCGGTGCTGACGGTTCTCTGGCCGCTCAATAAAGTTGGCGGAGAATTTTTACCGCAGATCAATGAAGGCGACTTGTTGTATATGCCATCGACACTGCCGGGGATTTCCGCAGCGGAGGCGGCGAGTATGCTGCAAAAAACCGACAAGCTGATTATGAGCGTGCCGGAAGTGGCGCGGGTGTTTGGCAAAACCGGGAAAGCGGAAACCGCCACCGACTCCGCACCGCTGGAGATGGTAGAAACGACCATCCAGCTTAAGCCACAGGATCAGTGGCGGCCAGGCATGACGATGGACAAAATCATTGAGGAACTGGACAACACCGTGCGTCTGCCGGGGCTGGCGAATCTGTGGGTGCCGCCAATCCGTAACCGTATCGATATGCTCTCAACCGGCATTAAAAGCCCCATCGGCATTAAAGTTTCCGGCACTGTGCTGGCGGATATCGACGCGATGGCGGAGCAAATTGAAGAAGTGGCGCGAACGGTGCCAGGCGTGGCTTCTGCCCTTGCCGAGCGTCTGGAAGGTGGGCGCTATATCAACGTTGAGATCAACCGTGAAAAAGCCGCCCGTTACGGTATGACGGTGGCGGATGTGCAGTTGTTTGTGACATCTGCGGTGGGTGGGGCGATGGTTGGTGAAACGGTGGAAGGGATTGCCCGTTATCCAATTAATCTGCGTTATCCGCAAAGCTGGCGCGATAGCCCACAGGCGCTGCGCCAGCTACCGATCCTGACGCCGATGAAGCAGCAAATCACCCTGGCGGATGTGGCCGACGTTAAAGTCTCTACCGGACCGTCGATGCTGAAAACCGAGAATGCGCGTCCGACAAGCTGGATTTATATCGATGCCCGCGATCGTGACATGGTGTCGGTGGTTCACGATTTGCAAAAAGCGATTGCCGGGAAAGTGCAGTTAAAACCGGGCACCAGCGTGGCATTCTCCGGGCAGTTCGAGCTACTGGAGCGCGCCAACCATAAGCTGAAACTCATGGTGCCGATGACGTTGATGATCATCTTCGTGCTGTTGTATCTGGCGTTCCGTCGCGTGGGTGAAGCGTTACTGATTATCAGCAGCGTACCGTTTGCGCTGGTGGGTGGCATCTGGTTGCTGTGGTGGATGGACTTTCATCTTTCCGTGGCAACGGGCACTGGCTTTATCGCCCTCGCGGGAGTCGCCGCCGAATTTGGCGTGGTGATGCTGATGTATTTACGTCACGCCATAGAGGCAGAGCCGTCGTTGAATAATCCGCAAACATTCAGCGAGCAGAAGCTGGATGAGGCGTTGTATCACGGCGCAGTGCTGCGTGTGCGCCCGAAAGCGATGACGGTGGCGGTGATTATCGCGGGTCTGCTGCCGATTTTGTGGGGAACGGGGGCAGGTTCAGAGGTGATGAGCCGGATTGCCGCGCCGATGATTGGCGGCATGATCACCGCACCTTTGCTGTCGCTGTTTATTATTCCGGCGGCGTATAAGCTGATGTGGCTGCACCGACACCGGGTACGGAAATAAAAGCAAGATACCCGGTTTAACCGTGTGGATTGTGTCTTGCGACGATGGGCACTAAATGTTAAAAGGTGCCCCTCAACAAAAAAGACACACAGGGGAAAGGCGTGAAAAACGCGTCAACCGTATCGGAAGATACTGCGTCGAATCAAGAGCCGACGCTTCATCGCGGATTACATAACCGTCATATTCAACTGATTGCGCTGGGCGGCGCCATTGGTACTGGTCTGTTTCTTGGCATTGGCCCGGCGATTCAGATGGCCGGTCCGGCTGTGTTGCTGGGCTACGGCGTCGCCGGGATCATCGCTTTCCTGATTATGCGCCAGCTTGGCGAGATGGTGGTTGAGGAGCCGGTATCCGGTTCGTTTGCCCACTTTGCCTATAAATACTGGGGACCGTTTGCGGGCTTCCTCTCTGGCTGGAACTACTGGGTGATGTTCGTACTGGTGGGGATGGCTGAGCTGACCGCTGCGGGCATCTATATGCAGTACTGGTTCCCGGATGTTCCAACGTGGATCTGGGCTGCCGCCTTCTTTATTATCATCAACGCCGTTAACCTGGTGAACGTGCGCTTATATGGCGAAACTGAGTTCTGGTTTGCGCTGATTAAAGTGCTGGCAATTATCGGCATGATTGGCTTTGGCCTGTGGCTGCTGTTTTCTGGTCACGGCGGCGAGAAAGCCAGTATCGACAACCTCTGGCGCTACGGTGGTTTCTTTGCCACTGGCTGGAATGGGCTGATTTTGTCCCTGGCGGTGATCATGTTTTCCTTCGGCGGTCTGGAGCTGATTGGGATTACTGCTGCTGAAGCGCGCGATCCGGAAAAAAGCATTCCGAAAGCGGTAAATCAGGTGGTGTATCGCATTCTGCTGTTTTATATCGGTTCACTGGTGGTTTTACTGGCGCTCTACCCGTGGGTGGAAGTGAAATCCAACAGTAGCCCGTTTGTGATGATTTTCCATAATCTCGACAGCAACGTGGTGGCTTCTGCGCTGAACTTCGTCATTCTGGTGGCATCGCTGTCGGTGTATAACAGCGGGGTTTACTCTAACAGCCGCATGCTGTTTGGCCTTTCTGTGCAGGGTAATGCGCCGAAGTTTCTTACCCGCGTTAGCCATCGCGGTGTGCCGATCAACTCGCTGATGCTTTCCGGGGCGATCACTTCTCTGGTGGTGCTGATTAACTATCTGCTGCCGCAAAAAGCGTTTGGTCTGCTGATGGCGCTGGTGGTGGCAACGCTGCTGTTGAACTGGATTATGATCTGTCTGGCGCATCTGCGTTTTCGCGCGGCGATGCGACGTCAGGGACGAGAAACACAGTTTAAAGCGCTGCTCTATCCGTTCGGCAACTATCTCTGCATTGCCTTCCTCGGCATGATTTTGCTGCTGATGTGCACGTTGGATGATATGCGCTTGTCGGCAATTTTGCTGCCGGTGTGGATTGTATTCCTGTTTGTGGCGTTTAAAACATTGCGTAGAAAAGCGAATTAAGCTGATGTGAGGCTGATTTGCCCGATGCGCAAGCTTATCGGGCCTACAATTTGTAACGATTCTGTAAGTCGGATAAGGCGTTCACGCCGCATCCGACAAAACGAAGTCAACCATCTGAATCCGCTCTCATCCATTCGATGAGAGCGGATTTTTTAATTACTGCTTAAATGCACCTGCCAGGGAGCGAATATCATTGCCGGTTGGCGACTGATGAAGCCGCAGACCAAACTCTTCGACAATCGCAAATATGTGGTCGAAAATATCAGCCTGAATACTTTCATATTCCAGCCACACCACGGTGTTGGTAAACGCATAGATCTCGAGCGGTAAACCGTTATCGCCAGGAGCCAGTTGGCGTACCATTAAGGTCATATCTTTACGAATCCGTGGATGGTTACGTAGATATTCGTTCAGATAGGCGCGAAAGGTTCCAATATTGGTCATTCGACGCAGGTTTAATACCGACTCCGTAGAACCTTGCTGGCGATTCCACTCATTAATTTCCTGATGGCGGCTGGTTAAATAAGGTTTTAACAAATGCGCTTTATTCAGACGTTGCATTTCGTCTTCATCAAGAAAATGAATACTGGTGACATCAATGCTGATACTGCGTTTAATACGTCGCCCGCCGGATGCTGACATCCCGCTCCAGTTTTTAAAGGAGTCAGAAACCAGAGACCAGGTAGGAATAGTGGTAATGGTATTGTCCCAGTTACGCACTTTGACGGTGGTTAACCCAATATCGATCACCGCGCCATCCGCGCCGTATTTCGGCATCTCCAGCCAGTCGCCCAGTTTCAGCATATCGTTCGCGGAAAGCTGAATACCTGCCACCAGACCAAGAATCGGATCTTTAAATACCAACATCAGCACGGCAGCCATTGCACCAAGACCGCTGATCAGAATCGCTGGCGATTGACCAATCAGCAGCGAGATCATCAAAATGCCGACCAGAATCGCGCCGATCAGTTTAATCCCCTGAAATATCCCTTTCAGCGGTAACTGAGACGCCGCCGGGAATTTCTGCGCCAGATTCAAAATAACATCCAGCAACGAGAAGACTGAAAGCAGTGCATACATCATGATCCACAACTGCGCGCAGGTGGTCAGAATATCAGCCGCTTCGGTGCCTTTTTGCAGCCAGAATACCGCCTGAATATTGACGATAATCCCCTGCAAGGTGAAAGCTAAACGGTGGAAGAGTTTATTCTGGGTAATGATTTGCAACCATAGCCGTGAACTGGCGATGGCACGTTTTTCGAAGGTCCGTAGTACTACCCAGTGCAAAATAATATGCACCACAACGGCAGTCAGAAAAATAATACCGAAAATCATCACCATCGAGGTGGTGTGATCAAACTCAATACCCGCTAAATCTTCAACCTGGGATATTAAATCCTGCATAACGTCTCCTTTATACAACAGTAGCCTATGATGACGGCTGAAACAGGGTTATGCAAATAAGGAAAATCTGAGGGGAAATAGCCGGGCGGATGCCCGGCAAAGGAGAATTACACTTCGGTTAAGGTGATACTTTGCGGCAGACGAGATTTCGGCAGAGTCGCGTTAAAATCCTCTACGCTATGATGGCCCACTGGAACCACCACCAGGCTGGTGTAGCCTTTCTCTTTCAAACCGAATTCTTCATCGAGGATTGCGGCGTCAAAACCTTCGATTGGCACCGCGTCCAGACCCAGCGCCGCAACGCCCAGCAGGAAGTTACCGACGTTGAGGTAAACCTGTTTTGCCATCCACTCAGCATCATCATGCAGATCTTTACGGTGCATATCGGCGAAGAATTTGCGACCTTTATCGTTCGCGGCTTTCGCTTCCGGCGTGGCAAAGCGGCCATCGGCATCTTCCTGGTCAACAACCTGTTTCAGCCAGGCATCGTCCATCGCGGTTTTCGCGCAGAACACCACGACGTGCGAGGCATCAAGCATTTTGCGCTCGTTGAACACGTAATTATCGGCGGCGGATTTGGCAACACGCGCTTTGCCTTCTTCCGTGCTGGCAACAATAAAATGCCACGGCTGGGAGTTGGTGCTGGATGGGCTGTATTGCAGAAGAGTTTTGATCTGCTCGGCCTGTTCCGGGGTAAGTTTTTTGCTGGCATCAAATGCCTTAGTGGAATGACGCTTTAAGGCGACAGAAATGATATCCATAAAGACTCCATGTGTATGTAATTTTGGGTGCCAGCAGATTACAAGGTTCAACGAGAAATGGTAAGCGAGAAAAATGCGCTATAGATTTTCGCTTTTACTCTGGGCGCACTCTTTTTTGATCGCGTTTAGATAAGCCATCAACCACTAAATTCCATGAATCATCGATAAGATCGCGCAGTAACGCTTCGGAGATCTCATCGCCTGGATACACTGAAATCCAGTGCTTCTTATTCATGTGATACCCTGGCTTAATGCTCGGGTATATCTGCTGATTTAACAGGGATTTTTGTGGATCGGACTTCAAATTGATAAAGGGGACGCCGCGCAGCTCCGACGACAGCATAAAAATCTTGCCGCCAATTTTAAAAACATCGAACTCCGGGCCAAAAGGCCAGCAAAGCTCGACAAAGGGTAACTCAAGGGCCAGGCGTTTCGCCGTTTCGTGCAGTGATTGCTTATCCATAAACGTTCCTTTAGGCGAAGGAGAATAAGCAAAGTATGCCGTGAAGTACGGTGATAATCGACGTTTAATCCGCCAGTGAGAACCAGCGTTGCCAGATAAAGCGCAGAACAAAATACTCAATTGCGCCCAGCACTAAAAACCACAGGCAAAACAATAAAGTGTAAAGTTGGCTAAGATCCATCAGATGGAACGTGTTCACCAGTTTTTGTGCCAGCGTCAGCCCCAGTGCGGGGGCGGGCAGCAGCAGGCAAGAGAGGAAAGCCATCAGCAAAATGCCTGCTGCGGTGGTTAAGGTTTCTAAAGGGTGTTTCATAACATTGTTAAATGTAAGTTAAAACACCATTGTCAGGGATATTCTTCTGTAAGGCAATTCCCGACTTATTCTCCGACCCAAATCTCACAATGCTTTTTCACCAGTCCAATCAGAGAGCCGCCATCGGCGACGAAATCACGCATCAGCTGCGCTTCATTCAGACCGCTGACGACCTGGCGATGCAGGGCATCAATCGCGCTCGATGCGCCAATTTTATCTGCGGAAGGGGCGATTTTTTCCAGTAAACGCAAGGTGTCTTCCGTTAGTGGCCGACGATTGCCAGTGTGCGGATCGGTAATGGCACCCTCCAGCCCATAACGGCAGGCCTGGAAGCGGTTGAATTTATACAGCAGGTAATCTTTCTCCTGATGTTTGAACGGGCGTTCCGTCAGTAACCAGTGGGCGGTGGCCTGAATTAATCCCGCCATATTTACCGCGTGGCTAAGGGTTAATGGGGTATCCATCACCCGAACTTCCACCGTGCCAAAATGGGGGCTGGGGCGAATATCCCAGTGCAGATCTTTAATGCTGTCGATCATCATGGTGTAACTCAGACAACGAAACAGGGCTTCAAATTGTTGCCAGTTACTGACCCACGGCATTGGGCCATTGTCGGGAAAGGCGGAAAAAATATTCGGTCTTGAGGAAGCAAAGCGTGTATCCGTTCCCTGCATATACGGCGATGCGGCAGAAAGGGCGATAAAGTGCGGCACAAACCGCGACAAGCCGTGCAGCAAATAAATGGCGTCATCGCCACTGGCGCAGCCAACATGGACATGCTGACCAAAAACGGTCGCCTGCTGAATGAGATAACCAAAGTTTTCCAGCGTTCGTTGATAGCGTTCGTTATCGCATACCTCCTGACGCTGCCATTTCTGAAACGGGTGCGTGCCACCGCCGCAAATTTCCAGATGATGGTCTGCGGCTGCCTGCAATACGACTTTCTGCATCGCTGAAAATTGCCCGGCAGCCTGGTTGATATCACGGCAAACATCCGTCGCCAGCTCCAGCATGCTTTCGGTGATATCGTGCTTTACTTCCCCGGCAGTGATCTGATTTTTAACCGCGTCAATCAGCGTTGAAGAGTCCTGGCTTAAGTCATAGCCCGGCGGATTAACCACCTGCATTTCCAGTTCAATACCGAGGGTAAAAGGTTCAGAGACTTGAAAATCGGGTATTGGCATAGGTTTCTCTTATGTTGGCGTTTTCATTTCAGTATAGAAGTGGGAGCGGCCGGGGGAGATGCGGAAGTTCTGGAATGTTTCTTTTTTTTGGTGATGGTGAACTGATTGTGACTGAAGAAGTTTGGCTACTTTTGCAATGTGCCAAGTTATGGCAGAGCTGGCTGGCGGCGGAGAATTTTGATGATTGAGGGGCGAAGGAAAAACTGGCTTAGTTTCGGTTGATCTAATGCGTAGTGAGAAGTCCGAAATAAGACCAACTGTATAAATAAACAGCTATTTTGCTAAGGAAGGGTAAGATGACTGCGGGTGCCTGAAGCTTTCCGGTTTCAGGTTTACTCTGAGGTCTGGAAAGATGAAGCCCCAGGAGATATTTCTATCAACCCTGGGGCTGCCACTCCAAACCCGAACAATTTGGATGGTAGTCCCTTCTTCGCATGGAGGCAATATAAACATGCTGACGAAATATGCCCTTGTGGCAGTCATAGTGCTGTGTTTGACGGTGCTGGGATTTACGCTTCTGGTCGGAGACTCGCTGTGTGAGTTTACGGTGAAGGAACGTAATATTGAGTTTAAGGCTGTTCTCGCTTACGAACCGAAGAAGTAGCCGTTGTGCGGAGAGTAATCCCCGCATATCCGGTTGTCAGGTCAGGGTGGTAAGGCACCTGTTTTACACTTTCGCCCGCGGTCAGTGATGGCTGCGGGCGATGTCGTTTTAAGGGCAATGATCAGTTTTGCCAACAGAAGTCCGAAACAGGACTCACTGTATAA